>NZ_JAMYMV010000073.1:0-27960 GCF_040318715.1 Mesorhizobium sp. M1050
ATGGCTGCTTTCGCGTCGCGGCGCTGCCGCACCGCTTCGAGGGCCGGCAGCCGGGCCAGAGCCGCGCGGGGGGCGGCGCCAAAACCGGCAATGGCGGCGAGGTTTTCGGTGCCGCCACGGTGGCCCTTTTCCTGGCCGCCGCCATTGATCAGCGGCTTCGGCATCATCAGATCGGAGGCGGCGACGATGGCGCCGACGCCCTTGGGGCCGCCGATCTTGTGCGAGGACAGTATCAGATAATCAGCGTAACCCGCTGACATGTCGATTGAAACGCGCCCCGCAGCCTGAACGGCGTCGACGACGAGGATACCACCCGCCTGCTTGACGATCCCGGCGATGCGATCGATCGGCTGAATGACGCCGGTCTCGTTGTTGGCGGCATGGATGGCGACCAGCGGCAGGCCATCGGCCTTGTCATGCGCCACAAGCGCTGCGGCCAAGGCCGCAAGATCGGCGACGCCGTTAGCATCGACGCCGATCCGCGTCACCAGGCCGGCCGGGAAGCGCCCGCCATTCAACAGACAGGGATGATCGGCTTCCGACGCATAGAGCCGGCTCATGCGTATGGCGCCGCGTCCCATCTGCCAATCGGGTGAAAGCAGCGTAGAGGCAGCTTCAGTCGCGCCGGAGGTGAACACGACGTGCTCGGGCTTGGCGTTGACCAGTGCCGCCACGTCACACCTTGCGGTCTCGATCAGGCGTCGCGCGGCGCGCCCTTCGGCATGGACCGAGGACGGGTTGGCGGCGATATCGAGCGCCGCGACCATAGCCTCGCGGGCCACTGCAAGCAGCGGCGCACTGGCATTGTAGTCGAGATAGGCTCGTTTTGCGGCCATTTTCGTCCAGTTGGTCCCGTTAGAAGCCATTCCGCCGACGTATCGCGTTATTTCCTTGAAATTCCAAGGCGAGGCGTCCTATTTACGCGGCTTGCGGCGCGGGTGGCCCGGCTCGATGTCTTGCCACTCAGTTTTGAACAATTCTAAACTAGCTTCTAAGAAGACGCTCGCCCTGCGTCAAGGCCAGAGGAAGACATGTTCCGGGCGCCGCGCATTCGTTGCAAGTGGAGTATTTTATGCCTGAGGTCATTTTCACCGGTCCTGCCGGCCGCCTGGAGGGGCGCTACCAGCCTTCCAAGGAAAAGAGCGCGCCGATAGCCATCGTTCTGCACCCGCACCCTCAGTTCGGCGGCACGATGAACAACAAGATCGTCTACGACCTCTTCTACATGTTCCAGAAGCGGGATTTCACGACGCTTCGCTTCAATTTCCGCGGCATTGGCCGCAGCCAGGGCGAATTCGATCACGGCACCGGCGAATTGTCGGATGCCGCCGCAGCGCTGGATTGGGTGCAGTCGCTGCATCCGGATTCCAAGAGTTGCTGGGTCGCCGGTTACTCCTTCGGCTCCTGGATCGGCATGCAGCTTTTGATGCGCCGGCCGGAGATCGAAGGTTTCATCTCGATCGCGCCGCAGCCCAACACCTATGATTTCTCGTTCCTGGCGCCCTGCCCGTCATCGGGCCTGATCATCCATGGCGACGCCGACAAGGTGGCGCCACCGAAGGATGTGCAAGGCCTGGTCGACAAGCTGCACACGCAAAAAGGCATCACCATCACGCAGAAGACGTTGCCCGGCGCCAACCATTTCTTCTCCAACGACGCCGACCTGTTGCTCGAGGAGTGCGCTGATTATCTCGACCGCCGGCTTGCCGGTGAATTGTCGGATCCGCGGCCGAAGCGGCTGAGATAGGAAGAACGGCAGCCACGTACGAGCCTCCCCATCTCAGGGAAAGGCGCACGCCAGGGCCGGTTCGAGCCAGACCGAACGCTCAGGCCTTCCTTGTCGGTCCGATCAGCCGAAACGTGTTCTTGCGGACCGGCAATCCTGACGGCATCGGACGAAAGATGAAGCCGAGCCGGGCAAAGAGCAGCCCGCAGGCCAGCGCGAAGGCGCAGCCGAGGCCGAAGCCGGCAACAGTGTCGCTGGGATAGTGCGCGCCAACGAAGACCCGCGTCGAGGCAATGCAAGCCGTGATCGCCAATGCGATGTACCAGCGCCTTGGAAACAACAGCAGGGCGACGCCGAATACGGCGCCCATGGTAGTGGCATGGCCGGACGGGAAGCCGGCGAAGCGCGCATCGAAGGCAAAGGGATGCAGGGCCAGCACACCAAAGTCGCCGAAATAGAGCGGGCGAGCCCGACCGATCGCGTATTTCAGCACATTGACGGTGAGGCCCGACAGGCCGACGGCGCCCAGCACCAGAAAAGCCAGGCAGGTCCAGTTGTATGCGAGCATCAGCGAGCGCCTTGAGAGGCTTCGCCAGTCCGTCAGGTTCGCGGCTACGAGCAGAAGCGCCGACGGGATGAGATACCAGCCACCGAGGCCGAGCTGCGTGAAAAAGTCGGCAAGCCGGACAAATTTCGCCGACCACTGGCCGTGAAGCACTCCAGCCGGTGTGTCGAGGCGGACGAACGCTGCTGCCGTCAACAAAGCCCAGACCAGTATCCAGACCGACCACAAAATGTTCGGGTATCTGGCCGGACGGACGGCAAAGCGCCTTTTGACGATCCGCATCGTATCGCGAAAATTGTCCAGGGACCGGCGCCCTAGCCCAAGGAGCAGGCCGGAAACGGAAGGGCGCGATTTTACCAACATCTGAAATTCGACCCCATTGTTGCAGTCATGGGCATCGACGAGCCGTCATTGGGCCACACGATAGAGGCCGAGAGACAGTTTGTCTCCCGACGAATAGTTGAGCCCATCGATCCGCGCCACTCGGTTTGCCGACTTGCCTTGTGCAGCCAGCAGGCCGCTCAGTTTCTGCTCGTCGCCGACCTGTGCCAGCGCCAGCGCGCAGGCCGGATCGGCAAGCAGATGTCTGGCGACGCCATCCATATCGGTCAGCACCGTCTTCGTGCCCACCAGGAACACCAGGCTCGGCTCGTGATATTCCGCCGAGGCGAGCACCGTGGTCTCGCAGGGCCTGTTGGCACGGACCGCCGCTTCGATGGCCGGGCTCAGCCAGATCGGCTTCAGCGACGGCGCGATGACGCCGAACAGCAAGCCATAGGTGATGCCCGCGCAGACCGCGATGGCGCCGATGCGGCGCAGCGGCACTTGCAGCTGCCGCGAAAAGGCGAAATAGCCCGCACCCAGCGCCGCCGCAGCGGCCGGGATGCTCCACCAGGAGAAGGTGCCGGTGAGGTAGATCGGCGCTTCGATGCAGACTACCGCAAGGCCGAGGCTGACCACGACCAGACCGAATGCTGTCGACCACCACAACCAATTCTGCCAGCGCTTGAGCGGCGCATTCGCCTCCTGCGGCGACAACGTCAGCAGCCAGCCGATCAGCAGCGCCATGCCGGGATAGGCCGGCAGGACATAGTGCGGCAGCTTGGTCGGGATCAGCTCGAACACCAGCCAGAACGGAATGTACCAGGCGAGGCAGAAACGCAGCCGCGGATCGTCGCGCAACCGGTTGAGGGCCTGGAGCCCGGCGCCGACCGCGATCAGGCCGAAGGGCCACATGAACAGCGAATAGGTCAGCATGTAGAAACCGGGCGGCAGGCCGTGCGACTCCTCACCAGACGCGACCTTGGCCACCATGTCCTTGCCGACGGCATCCTGCAGAAAGGCGCCGCCGCTCTTCCAGGTGATGAGCGCGACCCAGGGCAGCACGATGAGCAGCACCAGAGCGACGCCGCGCCCGAGCTTCAGCTTCAGGATCCAGCGCCAGTCGCGCTCAAAGGCGAAAAGGGTGGCGACCGTCAGCACCGACAACAGCGGGGCGACGGGTCCTTTGATAAGGATCCCCAGGCCTTGGGCCGCCCAGAAGACCCACGGCAGATGGGCGGCTATCGGTTCCTTTCGCCGCGACGCCAGATAGATCTGGGAGAGCGCGCCTTGAGCCGCAACGCAGCAAGCCAGCAGCATCGCGTCGGTCTTGGCGTCGCGGCCCTCGAAGGCGGTGGCGAAGATCGCCGCCATCATCAGACCGGCGGCGAGACCCGCATTGGCCCCGAAGAGCTTGGTGCCCGTCCAGGCGATACCGACGACGGACAGGGCAATGCCAAGCATGGAGACGAGGCGATAGACCCAGATTGGCGCCGCCGCGCCCTCGCCGCTCAGCGCCACGGCCGCCGATTGAAGCCAATAGATGCCGATCGGCTTCTTGTAGCGCGAGGCATCCTGAAAACGGATGTCGACATAGTCGGAGGTTTCGACCATCTGCTTGGTGGCCTGGACAAAACGCGACTCGTCGCGGTCGACCGGCGGAAGGCTCATCAGGCCGCCGAAAGTCATCAGCAGACTGAACAGAAAGAGGAGGAGATAGTTCCTGTTCATCGCGGGAGCTTTCCGGGTCTGATCTGCGGGATGGCCCCGTCGTGGCGCTTCGGCCCTGCCCCTGCGCGGCGCCTCAATACGCCAGCCAAAAGGATGAGGCAAGAAGTGGGCTTGGCCATCCAGGGCTCCGAACTCAGGTAAAACCTGACGGCAGCCAGTTCAGCGGTGTCGGCAGCTTCTGTACCGGCAGCTTTTCACGATAGGAATTTTTTCTTGACTCCGTGACCTCAGCTAAGGTATATATTCGTTTATGGTGCTGACTTGCGCCAGTGACCCGCCGCACAGGCGGGTTTTTCGTTTCCGTCAGCCTACGCGCCGGCAAAGGCTCCGAAGGAACCCGTCAACCCGAGTCGTTGCCCTGCTTGGCCACCCGCCCGGGCCGCAAAACCGGAAACCACTTTTGCTGATCGCGAGTTCTTTGTTGAAGTGCGATCCGACGCAAAACCGGAAACCACTTTTGCTGATCGCGAGTTCTTTGTTGAAGCGCGATCCGACGCAAAACCGGAAACCACTTTTGCTGATCGCGCTTGGATGCTAAACGCCCGCGTTCATGCACGTCCGAGCCGCAGCGGCCGGGTGCTTTCGGGAAAGAAACAATGTCCGCCTTCAAATCCGATTTCCTGCGCACGATGAGCGAGCGCGGTTTCATCCACCAGACTTCGGATGATGCCGGCCTCGACAATATCTTCGCCAAGGAGACGGTGACCGCCTATATCGGCTTCGACGCGACCGCCAAAAGCCTGCATGCCGGCTCGCTGATCCAGATCATGATGCTGCACTGGCTGCAGCAGACCGGTCATCGGCCCATCGCGCTGATGGGTGGCGGCACCTCGATGATCGGCGACCCGTCCTTCAAGGACGAGGCGCGCAAGCTGCTGACCCCGCAGGATATCGACGACAACCTCGCCGGCATCCGCCGCAATTTCATGCCATACCTCAAATTCGGCAGCGGTCCGAACGACGCCATCATGATCAACAACGCCGACTGGCTGATGGAGATCAACTACGTCAATTTCCTGCGCGACGTCGGCCGTCACTTTTCCGTCAACCGCATGCTGGCCTTCGATTCCGTCAAGCTCCGGCTCGATCGCGAGCAGTCGCTGTCGTTCCTCGAATTCAACTACATGATCCTGCAGGCCTATGATTTCGTCGAGCTCTACAAGCGTCTTGGCTGCCGCCTGCAGATGGGTGGCTCCGACCAGTGGGGCAACATCATCAACGGCATCGATCTCGGCCACCGCATGGAGAACGCGCAGCTTTATGCGCTGACCACGCCGCTGCTCACCACCTCGTCAGGCGCCAAGATGGGCAAGTCGGCGTCGGGCGCGGTGTGGCTCGATGCGGAGATGCTGAACCCCTACGAGTTCTGGCAGTACTGGCGCAACACCGAGGATGCCGACGTCGGCCGCTTCCTGAAACTCTACACGACGCTGCCCCTGGACGAGATCGCGCGGCTCGAGCGGCTCGGCGGATCCGAGATCAATGAGGCCAAGAAGATCCTCGCCACCGAGATCACCGCCTTGCTGCACAGCCGCGCAGCCGCGGAGACAGCAAGCGAAACCGCGCGCAAGACGTTCGAGGAAGGCGCGCTCGCCGAATCGCTGCCGAGCGTCGAGGTGGAGAAGGCCGCTCTCGAAGCTGGTGTCGGCGTCTTGTCGCTGCTCGTCACCGCCGGACTGGCGGCGTCGAACGGCGAGGCGCGGCGGCATGTGCAGGGCGGCGCCGTGCGCCTTAACGACGAGCCTGTCAGCGACGAGCGCCGGCTGGTGACTTCAATGGATTTGGGTCCGGAAAACGCCGTAAAGCTTTCCTTGGGAAAGAAAAAACACATTCTGGTACGGCCGGCTTGAGGCCACTCACCGGTATTCGAAGATCGACCTGAATATACCGGGCGCGATGACCGACAGCGGATTGATGTCGAGCAGCGGCTTGTTGGCATTGCCCTTGAGCCGGTAGGTCACGCCGATCAGGCCGCGGTCGCGGCCATTGCCGAGCAGCGCGCCGACGATGGGCAGTTCACCGAAGATGCGATTGAGGCCATAGACCGGCATGAACGTGCCGGTCATGTCCATGTTGTTGTTCTGGTCGTAGAGCGTGCCCTGGAACGTCGTACCGATGCGCGGGCCGCGCAGCACGCCATTGGCCAGTTTCAGGTAGCCGCTGCCCTTGTCGATCTCGGCATAGCCGCGCTCGAACTTCACCCGCGACGTGTCCAGCTTACCCTTGACCGCCTGATTGAGGCTGCGGTTGTCGCCGGCCGGCGTGGTCGAGACGATGGAGGCCAGTTTCGGCTCGTTGACCACGAAAAAGTTGCTGGTGTCGACCTTGCCCTTCAGCGCTCCGTCGCTCGGCCCCGCTAGCGCCAGGGTGATCGTTCCGCCTTCCATATGCTCATAGATGTTGAGGAACCTGAGGACGGCGCCAGCGTCCGCGGACTGCATGTTGAGGGCGCGTCGGCCGGCACCGGTGGTGTTGCTGATGGTTATGGCAGCGCCCGAACTTGCCATGGCGCTGACCTTCAGCCCGTTCACCCGCGATCCGGCCGCACTGTAGTCGAGCTTCAAATTAGACAATTGCTCGTCGTGGAAACCGGTCAGCTGATCGACATCGGCGCTGACGGAAATGGCGTCGGAACCTGTCGTCTTGGTGGCCGTATCCACATCCGAAGTGAACTGCTTGATGAGCGATCGGGCATCCAGGGCATTGCCTGTTATGTCGACCGCATAGCTCTTGCCGGATCGCTTCACCGACACCGCGACGTCGTCGCCCCTGTTCAGGGTGACCTTGCTGAACCGCGCCGACGACAAGCTACCATTGACCAGCACGATGCTGCCGTCGATGGAGAAACTCTCTCCGTCGAGGTTGAAGTCGGACAGCGTCGTCGTATCGCCGGCCTTGGTCATGACGAATGTGACATTGGCGGGGACCCCCGCGCCCTTGCTCCAGCCCGCCCAGGGGATGTCCAGCCTGGCATTGGTCAGATCGGCCGAGACGTTCTGGTTGCCGCTCCCGTTCTTGTCGATCGCGACTTTCACCGTTCCGGCAAGCAGCGGCTTCAGACCCGGCATGGCGGCGGCGCGGACCTTGTCGTCGAGGACCATGGCCACCTTGCGGCTGCGCGCCGGTCCATCATCCCTGAGCGGCTCGATCAGATCGAGTTCGGCCGGAATGCCGTTCAGCGACGCCTTGGCGGAGATCACCGCCTTAACGGGGTCGACGGTGATCGAACCGTCGGCATCCGTCACGGTCTGCCCCTCGAAGGGCTTGGCCAACGACATGCCGGTGTAGTCGAGCGACACCAGCCAATCGAGCTTCGAGGAGTCGACGCCGGACTGCAGCGGAATATTCGCCCTGACGTGGCCGGTGACGCTGCCCGACAGTTCTTCCGGCAGAATGCCGACATGACGCATGGCGTTGATCGGCTCATAGGATGCGAGTTCGGCAACAGCGGATGCGTCGCCGTCGACGTCGATGTCGAGCGCGCCGATGACCGGCGGGTGATTGGCCGCCTTGACCGCCAGCGTGCCATTGCTGGCCGCCACGGTGCGGCCGCTGGGCATATAGACGGTGCCAGAGGACAGGGAGATATCGACATCGTTGCCGTGAAAGCCGACGACGCCAACCGCGTCGCGTATCGGCGGAATGCGGCCGGCCGTGTCGAAGCGCGAACCCTCGATCTGGAAGCGGCCGAATATTTCGTCGGCGGACAGCGGCACGCCGTTGCCCAGCCGGCCCGGCACGACCTGGAACTGGAGGTTGGCGTCGACGACGCGGCCGCCGAACAGATTGGCGAGCACCCACAGCCGCGCGTTGCGCGCCGAAAACCACGGCCACAGCTGCTTGACGTGAGAGACCTGCATGTTGTGGATATTGACGGCAAGGTTGATCCCCGGCGCCTTGCCGTCGACGAACGCCACGGCAGCGGTGCCAAGCACTTCGCTGGAGGCAGCGGACCGAAGCGCGATCTGGTCGGCGACCAGTCTGTGGCTAACCGTGTTGTAGACACCGGCAATCCGGGCAAGGAAGGTCAGCGCTGGCTCTGGCGACTCCGAAGGCGCCAGCGACGAACCGTCGCTGGTCAGGTCATAGCGATAGGAAGGCTCCTCACCCGCCGCCCCGCTTGCCGGCTTCGGACCGATCGAACCGGCGAAATCGAATGTCGAGCGACCTGTCTTCAGCAGCAACCTGTCGACCTGGACCTTGTTGCTGCCGGCAACAAGCGTCGCATTGACATCGACGTCGGCCGGCAGAAGCCCGCGCGTGCCCAGATCGAGAACGGAACCCGTCGAGGACAAAAGAGCCGTCAGCCGCGATGCATTTGCCCCCGATCCTTCCGATCCCGTCAGCTTCAGCGCGACCGCGCCCAACTTCCCGGCGGCGGCCGCGGGACCGTCGGCATCCGCCAGGTCGATGATGGCGTCCAGCGCCGTGACGCGGTGTGCCGCGATGTCGCGGGTGGCGGAAGCGGCAACGGTAACCGTCCTGCCGTTGACATCCGCCTTGGATGAAAACTGCATGCCGCCCGGTCCCGATTGCACGACGGTGGCGTCGGTTATCTTGAAGAGGTTGATCGTTCCGGTTTCGGGCAGCACGAATTCGACATTGCGAAGATCGATCTGGCGCAGCGAATCTTCCCGCACGGCATCGAGCGCGCGGTTGACGTTTCCGAACACCGCATTGGACAGCTTCTCCGGGTCGATGAGGCCGTCCGCATTGCGCAGGGCGGCCGTCCAGTCGCCGCCTGACGGCAACGCCGCCACGACTATGCGGGCATCGGAGATCCTGGCGCTGGTCAGCCGCACATCCCCCCACAGAAGCGGAACCAGGCGCACGCCGAATCGCACACGGCCGGCATCGGCCATCGGCTTGCCGTCGGCGGTCTTCAGGCTGACGTCGCTGACCTGGAGCGCTATGAAACTCGAACTGTCGAGCGTGATGCGCGCCGGCCCGACCGCGACATTGACATCGACGCCGGCCAGCTTCTCAAGGGCCGTTTCCGCCTCGATGCGAAGCCGGTCGGCCCCGATGCCGGAGGCGCCAACCAGATAAACGAGCACGGCGGCCAGCAATGCAAGAGCGACCAGACTGGCGAACAGCCGCGACAAGATGCGAAAGCCGCGTCCGATCCGCGCCTGACCGAGCGGCGGCACGCGACACGCCGACGGGAAAGCCGCCAGGTCGGTGATCTCGCCACGCCTGAATCGGATCTTCTTGTGCTGCGGTTGCTCCTGATCCAAGCAATTTTCCGTTGTACGAACTCGATCGTGGACGACTCCCCGCTCGACACTATATCGGTGTGGCTTCGCGCGTAACCTCAAACAAGGGCATCGGTATGGCTGACCTCGACGTAGGCGATCTTGCGCCGCAATTCGATCTGCCGCGCGACGGCGGCGGATCGCTCAGCCTTGCCGCATTCTCCGGCAAGCCCATTGTCCTCTATTTCTATCCGCAGGACGACACAACAAGCTGCACGCAAGAGGCGATCAGCTTTTCGCAGCTGAAGCCAGACTTCGAGAAGGCGGGCGCCGTGGTGATCGGCCTGTCGCCCGACACCGCCAGGAAGCACGACAAGTTCAAGTCGAAATACAATCTGACCATCGACCTTGCCGCCGACGAGGAGCGCAAGGTGATCGAGGCCTACCATCTGTGGGTCGAGAAATCGATGTATGGTCGCAAATACATGGGCGTCGAGCGCGCGACGTTCCTGATCGGCCGCGACGGACGGATCGCCAGGATCTGGCGCAAGGTCCGCGTCAAGGGCCATGCCGAGGAGGTGCTCGAGGCCGTTCGCGCGCTTTGAGCGCTTACCGCACGGCTGTTCGTGCCTTCCCCCCAAACCTTATGCTCGCCTGACGGGCGCCGCCGCAAGCCGGTGCACAACAAGCCTTTGTTAACCTTAATAATGTGTAGTCAAGCTGTCGTGGTGTCGTAACCGAAAGCTTGGTCCCGTGAACGCAACCGGTCAGTCAGCAGTCTTCGGCAGGCGCAAGGAGCCCCATACGGTCATCATCGCCCGGGGCAATGAGATCAGGCACTTCACGATCCGTCCCTGGCTCGCGGCCTTTGTCGGCTCGGCACTGGCCGCCATTGCCATCGGCTACCTCATGGCCACCTCTTATCTCGTGCTGCGTGACGATTTGATCGGCGCCACCACGGCGCGGCAGGCACGCATGCAGCAAGCCTATGAAGATCGCATTTCGGCGCTTCGCGCCCAGGTCGACCGCATCACCAGCCGCCAGTTGCTCGACCAGCAGCTGATGGAAACCAAGGTCAGCGAGCTGCTGGAACGGCAGAGCCAGCTGAGCCAGCGCCACGGTCGGCTTGGCCCGCTGCTCGAACGTGCCGAGAACGAAGTCGGCGCGGCGCCAGCCGAAGATCCGGCAGCGGTGGACAAGCCGGACAAACGCGCCGAAGTGACCGGCAGTATCAAGGAGCCAGCGCAGAACTATGCGGTCGCCAGCCTTAGCGCCGACCTCGGCGCCGGCGACACCAGGCCGTTTTCGCTATGGTCGACCCGCTCCGATCCGCTGCCCAACGATTCAGCCGCCGATCGCGCCGACAAATTGTTCGTGTCGATCAACCAGTCACTGAAATCCATCGAGAATGACCAACTGACCCGCATCAGCACACTTGCCGACAACGCCTACAAGAGCGCCGACGCGATCACACAGGCGCTTCAGGCAGCGGGACTGCCGGTCGACAGCGATTTCGGCAAGGGCGATAGCGATGTCGGCGGACCGCTGATCCCGCTCGACTCCTCGATGAAGTTCGACAGCAAGGTCAAGGAGTTGGACGAAGCGCTTGACGCGCTCGACCATCTCAAGAAGGAAGCGCGCCGGCTGCCGCTCTTCAACCCTGCGCCGGGTCATTCTGTCACCAGCCCATTCGGGGTGCGCACCGACCCCCTTCTCGGCACCGCGGCACTCCATTCCGGCATGGACTTCAGGGCCCCGATCGGCATGGCAGCCAAGGTCACGGCTCCCGGTATCGTCACCAAGGCAGGCTGGAACGGCGGCTATGGCCGCATGGTGGAAGTCGACCACGGCAATGGCTTTGCGACGCGTTACGGACACCTCAGCGAAATCGACGTGACCGTGGGCGAGAAACTGGATGCCGGCGCCGTCATCGGCAAGACCGGCAGCAGCGGCCGCTCGACCGGCCCGCATCTGCATTATGAAGTCCGCCATAATGGCGAAGCGATCGATCCCTTGCGCTTCCTCACCGTCGGCAGGAAGGTCGCACAGTACCTCTGAGGAATGCAGGCCGAGAGCTGAATCCCGGCCTCAGGCAATCGAACCGTTCGGGCAACCTCCATCTCGCGCAGACCTCATTCCTTTTTCGGACTCTTGTCGCCGTTCGGGCTTTCCCTTGCGGGGGCGGACGCAGATTGTCGAAGCCTGGTCGGCATCCAACACGTTCCACCTCAGCCTCAAATGGCACCAGCGTCGACATGCCCGGCGCCGTCTTTGCCGCTTACCTCTTTTGCAGGAGCGTGGACCGTTCCGGCCGATGCATGCCGGCAAGCAGCCATTTGAGGCGCCCCGTGATGGTGCGCCGCTTTAGCTTTGTCACCTTTGAAAAGTACTCTTCAGGGTGAACACGATCAAGGAACGCAGGGGCGACCGGGACGAGACCATGATTTCTTGCGGTCTCGTCGTCAGCCAAAAAGATCAGGTTTTGCCGGTAATAAACGGGGATTGACGTGTCAGTCCAAATCACCGGCCGGATTATGTCGTAGGCTTTGAAGCCATATGTTTCGAAGGCATTTGCCCAATGGCTTTGCCATTGTTCGTTGATGTGGTGCATGCCGCCCTGAAACGGAATAGCGGCAGAAAACAGCACTGCCGGCGCGCTGCGGCACAGCCACTCGACAGCTCTGAGAGACGCCGGGCCAGAGATATGCTCCAGCACTTCTGCCGAAATCGCCAGATCGAATCGGCCAAGGTCGGGCAAATCTTCTTCAAAATTCGCTTCGGTGAATTCGTGTGGGGCGATGAGCCTCTGCTCTGCGGGCACCCAAGGTCCGTCGATACCTCTTATTTTCTGCACGCCCAGGTGTTTTGACGCGGCGAGCCACGATCCCGTAGCTGTTCCAAAGTCGACAACGGATTCCGGCCGCAGTAGGCTAATCAAAGGGCGCAGGACCGTTTCAGCAATACCAACCTCCCGGCTGCGAGATTCAAAGAATGCCGGCCCGTACTCCTTGCTTAAGTCTTTGCCCACAGAATTTCCCCCGTCCAAAAACTGGCCCTGTACCAGAAACCGAGTGCGCGGGCGACAGTAAAGATCAAGCCCCTCAGAGTTTCGCACTGCCTTCTTCGCTTGTGGGGTCGACGGGTTCACTCACCCTTGGCGCGGTTCGACATCGCGGCAATCGGCCAGGACGGCGCGTGAGCAGGTCCTGAACCGGGTGTGCGGTCCACGGCCCTCTCTGGATTTGGATTTCCCCATCAATTTATTTTTGAATTCCATTTGACTGAATAAATAACAGGTGCGAAGCTAATCTCTCCTAAGGGCACGCAAGTCATGGCACTACGGGGGACCAATCAGGAGTTCGGGCGGCCGTACAACCGGCGCATCGTGCTTGAGTCCATCCGCCTGCATGGGCCGATCGCCCGCGGCGAGATCGCCCGGCGCGTCGGGCTCACCGTCCAGACCGTATCGACCATCGTTCGAGAGCTGGAAGAACAGGGCTATATCCTGTCGCTGCGCGAAGAGCCGAAAGGGCGCGGCCTGCCTCCGGCGACCCTGCGCATCAATCCCGAGGGCGGATATGCCGTCGGTGTTCACATTACCCCGCTTGGCATCAGTGCAGCCTTGATCAATCTGAGCGGCGACGTCATCGAGAGCACCTATCGCGAGGCGCCGAACGCGACGCCGGACCATGCCTTCGATTTGATCGGAGCGATGGTGATCGAATTGACCCGACTGCGGGCTGGAGGGCGCGTGTTGGGCGTGGGATTGGCCCTGCCCGGGCCGTTCGATGTCGAATCCATGAGTTTCGTCGGTCCGACCACCATGACCGGTTGGAAGGGTGTGGCACTGGGTGAGCGATTGGCGACTTCCACCGGGCTGCCGGCCTTCTTTGAAACCGACATGGCGGCTGCAGCCATGGGCGAGCGCCTCTACGGCCTCGGCGCCCAGTTTTCCGAATACTACTATCTCTATTTCGGCGTCGGTCTTGGCGGGGTCATGGTTCATGACGGCTCCGCGTTGCGCGGCGCCTGGGGAAATGCCGGCGAGATCGGGCACATTCCCGTCGTTCCCGGTGGCGAGGCTTGCCCGTGCGGCAACCGAGGCTGTCTCGAACGCTACCTGTCGCTCGAAGCGCGGGGGCGTTGGACCGGCGGCGAGGCCGAATGGGTGGCCGAAGTCGCACCGATCTTTCACAATGCCGTCGCCACCATCGAGAACCTGTTCGACCCTGAAACGGTCATCCTCGGCGGGCTGGCATCCACCGATCTGCTCGAACGGCTGGCTGGTTCGACTGTCGCCCTGCACAACTCCGTTTCGGCACGGCAGGACCGCACGACACCTCGAATCCTCGTCGCGCGCGGCGGCCAACATTCGGTGTTGCGCGGCGCAGCCGCCCTGGCGGTTTCCGGCGTGCTGTCGCCTCGCTTCGGCCAGATGTTCGCTGCCGAACGTGAACGCGAGCGCGACCTTCTCAAAGGCAGGGAGATTGCGGCATGAACGAACCCCTGCTGGTGCTCGACAACGTCACCAAGAATTATGGCGCCATCGAAGCGCTCAAGGGGATCAGCTTCTCGATCGGCAAGGGCGAAGTCGTGGCGCTGCTGGGCGACAACGGCGCCGGCAAATCGACACTGGTCAAGATCATCGCTGGCGGGCTGGAGCCGACCTCGGGCCGCATGCTGTTCGAAGGCAAGGAGTTCCTTGCCCGAACACCCGCCGAGGCCAAGGCGGCGGGCATCGAGACCGTCTATCAGGACCTGTCGCTGTGCACCAACGTCGACGTGGTCGCCAATTTCTTCATGGGCCGCGAAATCACCAGGAAGGTTTTTGGCATTCCCGTGCTCGATGAGCGCGCCATGGAAGCCGTCGTCGGAAAGGCGCTGGCCAGTGCCGGCACCCGTATTCCGTCGCTGCGCACCAATGTCGAGCACCTTTCGGGGGGTCAGCGGCAAGCCATCGAACTCAACCGCTTCGTGCACTGGGGCGGCAAGCTGGTGCTGCTCGACGAACCGTTCGCAGCCCTTGGTGTCGAGCAGACGCGGCGCGGTCTCGACATGATCCGCCAGGTGGCCAACCAGGGCATCGGCGTCGTCATCATCACTCACATTATGCAACAGGCCTTCCAGGTCGCCGATCGGATCGTTGTGATCCGGCAAGGCGTCGTGGCGGGCGACGTCGCACGCAATAAAACAAGTCCCGACGCGGTGATCAACATGATCACCGGGGAGACGCTTGCCGGTGCCGGACCGGCGGGCTGAGGGACAAAAAGAGGGGTCCGGCTTAAGAGGAGCGAACGACATGAAGCGAATACTTCTTGCTGTCTTCGGTATCCTGGCATTGGCCTTTGCCACGCTCACGCCGGCATTCGCGCAGTCCAAGGGTATCGTCTACTATTTGGTGCCGACACTGCTGGACGAGTTCCAGACCGGCTCGGTGAGCGCTCTGGAGCTGTTCCTGAAGCAGACCGGCTACGAGATGAAGACGCTGAACGCCGACAACAAGACCGACGCCCAGCAATCGCAGATGAACGACGTCATCGCGCTGAAGCCGGCGGCCATCATTCTGGCGGCCGTCGATTTCAATGCGCTGAAACCGTCCGTCGAGGCCGCCCGTGCGGCCGGCATCCCCGTGGTCGAGTTCGACCGCCAGATCACCGCTACGCCCTCCGACTTCACCTCTGTCGCCGGAACGGTCGAGATCGGCTACGTCGCCGCCGACCAGGCCCAGAAACTGCTGAAAGCCAAGAACGGCTCGGTGAAGGGCAAGGTGCTGCAAGTGCTCGGCGATCCGGGTGACCCCTACACGCTCGATATCCAGAAGGGCTTTGAGGAGAAGATGAAGGCGTTCCCGGACGTCAAGATCATCTCGCTTCCGGCCATGCAGTGGGCAGCGGATGCAGCCGGGACTATCGTCAACGACCAGATCCTTGCAAACCCCGACATAGACCTCATCTTCAGCCATGCCGCGCACCTGTCGGTCGCTGCCGTCGCCTCGCTCGAGGCCGCCGGTAAAAAGCCGGGTGACGTCATGCTGATGAGCTCGAACGGCGCGCCGGTCGGACTCGACCTGATCCGCAAGGGCTGGCTCAACGTCGAAGTCGAGCAGCCGCTTTACGCGCAAGCCGCGGCTGTCGCCATGTTCATGGACAAGATCGTCAAAAAGGAAGAGATCAAGCCCGGCGAATACGACGTGCTCGGCCTGAAATCGACCGTGACCAAGGAAGCCTGGGGCCCGAACATCAAGATCCCCGGCGCCGCCATCACCAAGGAAAATGTCGACAACCCGGCCTTCTGGGGCAACCAGAAGCCGCCGACGGACACCATCAAGTCCGTCGAATAGTCATCTGAAAGCGCTCCGGGCCGTAGTGGCCCGGAGCCTGCCCTTTCACAACGCCGCGTCCGAAAGGACGCCGTGGCGAATTTGACTCCGCGCCTGAAACCGACGAAATCGAATTGATTTCGCGGGGCATGCGCCAACCGGATCATCCTATGAACCCGCGCACACGCAAAGCCCTGGAGTTCGTTCTCGATAACCTTGTCTGGTTCATGCTGCTGTTCGTGCTGGTGGTCTTCTCCATCTTTGTCCCGAACTACTTCCAGCTCGGCATCTTCGCCAACATCATCGAGGCTTCGAGCGTGCTCGGCGTCATGTCGATCGGCCTGGCGCTGGTCATCATCGCCGGTCACATGGACCTGTCGGTGGAATCCGTGGCCGCGCTCAGCGCCATGGCGGTCGGCATCCTGTTCTGCTCGTCAGGCATCGGCATGGGCGTGCAGTTGCATCCGGAATGGCTGATGGTTCCGGTCTCGCTACTGCTGGCGCTTGCTGTCGGCGGCATCATCGGCGCCTTCAACGGCTACCTCGTGGTCAAGGTGAAGATGAGCGCCTTCATCATCACACTGGCCTCCTACATCTGGGTGCGCGGCCTGGTGCTGGTCATTTCGGGCGGCCGCTCGGCACAGGATCTTGCGCCGGCCATCCGCTGGTTTGGTATCCAGCGCCTTGTCGGCCTGCCGCTCACGGCCTGGATCGCGGTTGGCTGCTTCGTCGTCTTCTCGCTGATCATGGCCAAGACGCCGTTCGGCCGGCATCTCGTCATGATCGGCGGCAACGAGACGGCAACTTTTCGCGCCGGCATCCGCGTCAACCGCAATCTCGTCATCGCCTTCGTTCTCGCTGGCGCAATCGCCGGCCTTGCCGGCTGGCTGCTGGCGATCCGCACGTCAGGAGCCACCGCCAATCTCGGCGTCGGCCTGCTGTTCAATGCTTTCGCCGCCGTCGTGATCGGCGGCGTCAGCCTGAAAGGCGGTGTCGGTACCTTGCCCGGCGTCTATGCCGGGGTGCTGCTGCTCTCGGCCATCAACACGGCAATCAACCTGATGGGCTTGCCGGCCAACTTCACACAGGTGATCCATGGCCTGTTGGTTCTGGCCGCAGTGCTGCTCGATGCTTTCAAGCAAACCATCCGCCAGAGGCTCGCATGACAGGACTGCTCGCATGACCAACCGACTGAAGGACAAGGTGGCGCTGATCATCGGCAGCGCCCGCGGCATCGGCAAGGGCATCGCACGGCGCTTCGCCGAAGAAGGTGCGCGGCTGGTCCTCGCCGACACCGAGGATGGAGCCGGACAAACGACCGCGGACGAGCTGGCCGTCCCGTTCATCCGCACCGACATCTCGCTGATGGCCGATGCCGAGGCAGCGGTGGCGCTGGCGCTCAAACAGCACGGCCGCCTCGACATCATCGTGCAGAATGCCGGGATCTATCCCTGGCAGTTGATCGAAAACACCAGTGCCGACGACTGGGACCGTGTCATGGCCGTCAATCTGCGCGGCACCTTCAATGCCAGCCGCGCCGCTTTGGTGCCGATGAAGGCGCAAGGTTTTGGCCGCATGCTCTACACCTCGTCCATCACCGGCCCACACGTCACCAGCCCTGGCCACGGCCACTATTCCGCCAGCAAGGCCGGCATCAATGGCTTCATCCGCGCTGCAGCGCTCGAATTCTCCGGCTACGGCATCACCGTCAACGGCGTCGAACCAGGCAACATCCTGACCGAAGCGATCGAGCTGCATCGCGGCGCGGCCTACATCAAGAACATGGAGGACTCCATTCCGCTCGGCCGCCTTGGCAGCCCGCGCGACGTCGCCAACGCCTTCCTGTTCCTCGCTTCCGACGACGCCAGCTACATCACCGGCACGACCATTGTTGTCGACGGCGGACAGCTGTTGCCCGAGGGCAATGATTTCAGGCTTTTGCCGCCTTGAGCATTGCGCAAGCGTTGGCGAGTGCATCAGCCTCGCACTTCGGCAACGGCTTGACCGCTCGCGACGGCGCGACGAACCTCGGCAGCGACCGCCGGATTATTGGCTGTGTACAGCTTCTCGAGAGCCTTAGCTTCCCGACCGAAGCGCGGAGAACGCGTGATGATCAGTGCGCGCGGCAATTCGCGGAACAATCGACCGTGCCATCGGTTCTTCTCCAGGAAGGAGTTCAGCCATGAGCAAGAAACCCCCACCCGTCCCAGCCGAAAATCGGAGTCCCAAGGGTGTCGGCGAACGCAAGTCGGTTCGGCTCGATGAGGCGAGCAAACGCCAGGCTCCCAACCCCGAGAAGCAGGGCCAGCAAGGCAATATCAACGTCAACACCACCCATCAGATCAATCAGCAAGATCGCTGAGGTGCGAAAGATGTCCAAGAAAACGCCTGCGAGCATCCGGCAGGGTGGCCCTGGCGCTTCACACGAAAATGCCAAGGCTCCGCTCAAGATCAACAAACCGCCCGCGGATTCCGACCAGCGCAAGCGCAGCAAGATATCTGGAGGCGGCGGCGAGCGTGACAGCCACCATACGCATGATGCAGAAATGAAAGGTGGCGGCACCAGACCAGCGCACCAGCCATAATCCGGCTGAGCAGAAATTGAAGGATAAACGACCGGGAGCCGTGAGTGGCGTCTCCGTACCGGACCGGCAGCTCACCGTGCTACCAACTCATGAAATTGCTCGCGGACGCCGGGCCTGTCCTCAGCCACCACAAGTGCCAGTCCGCGGGCGTCAAAAATCTCGAACCATTCTTCCCATTCAACCTGTTCCGGTCCACCCATGGTCGGTGGTCGATCCGCTCCTCGGTCCTGGTCCTGATAGGTGTGTTGGCCGAAGACGATGACAAGCGAGGGCTCATTTTGTTCGATCGAAGGCTCGGCCGGGAGAAGCGCGGGGAAGCCAGCGCGTGCTGCTGCCCAATCCCGAATAGCCTCGTGGTCGACAAGGGTGACCATCCCTGTCGACACTGGCTCCGGCTCATTCGGCGCCTGCGACACCCGGTCTGACCATCCGCTCTTGCGCGCGGATTCCATCTGCCTTGCGTTCAGCCCACGCTCGCGGATACGGCCATGTTCATCGCCATCTTTTGCCATGTGTCACTCCCGATATGCTCCTAGCAACAAACTGGGCCGGTCAGGAAATGTTCCAACTACCCAGCGAGAGGTCCGCTGACGGTCGCGTCTTTGGACACTGATCGGGAACACTCCTCGCCTTCGAGGGTTAGCTTGGCGACAGGCTCACATCCGCCGCATCCCATGGGGTCGCTTCGAATGCGAATTCAAGCATTATCCCAAGCCAAAAGAAGGAGTGTTCTGGAATGGGTGCCAGCGATATGAAAGCGCGACCGCTCGAGGTCAAGGCGATCACCGGAGTGATAGAGGAACTCGAAAGGCAGGCGGCCGAAAACCCGTCGAAACTCAAGGTTCGACGGGATGGCGATAAAATAGTCGTCGATGGTGAGATCGACGTCGACGCGCTGGTTATGGTGGTCGTCGGCTCCATGGCCGGAGGTCCGTAACATCGGCATGAGCCGACGAACCACCGGCGCCTCGTTGATGTTCCGCCGCTCTCACGGGCGCGACTCCTTCGCGGCCCGACACTGCTTCCAAGGTTTTCGCCAGGCGGTACGAGACCATTCGGCAGGCGCGCGAAGAGAGGGCTTGCAGGTGGCGGCCAGCGATCGAATGGCATGATTGTTTATCTCCAGGAACAAATCCCGGCGCCGCCACGTTGCACCTCATCACGTGTTGGACCAGCGAGGCAGTATCTTGGCGCCCAAGGCAAATTGGAAAGGTTTCCTGAAGGTAGGGGAGCTCAGCTGCCCGGTGGCGCTCTACACCGCCGCCTCGACTTCCGAGCGGATCGCCTTTCACACGGTAAACCGCGCGACCGGCCACAGGGTTCATCGCGAGTTCGTCGATAGCGAGACCGGTAAGCCGGTGGAGAAGGACGAGCAGGTCAAGGGTTATGAGACAGGTTCGGGCGAGTATGTCGTGGTCGAGCCCGACGAGGTCGCCGCCGCCGTCCCCGAAAGCGACAAGACACTGTCGGTCTCGGCCTTCGTCGGCTGCTCGGGCGTCGACGACGTGTATTTCGACAAACCCTACTACCTAGCTCCTTCGGACAAGCATGGCGAAGAGGCATTCACGCTCATCCGTGAAGGCATGCGTCGGAAGAAAGTCGCCGCCATCGCCCAAACGGTTCTGTTCCGGCGCGTCCGCACCTTGCTTATCCGCGTCTATGACGATGGCCTGATCGGGACCACGCTCAATTTCGACTATGAAGTGCGCTCGGCGACCGACGCCTTCGAGGACGTACCCGACATCAAGGTCCAGGGCGAGATGCTCGATCTGGCCGAGCACATCATCAAAACCAAGCGAGGCAAGTTCGACCCGACCACATTCGACGACCGCTACGAGGCGGCGCTCGCCGAACTCGTCAAGGCGAAGCTTGAGGGCAGAAAGATCGAGCCGCGCAAGCAGCCGAAGCGCGAGAAGGTCGTCGACCTCATGGACGCGCTGCGCCAAAGTGCAGGCGTTGGCGACAAGGGGCCAACGGCGCGGAAAGGCGTTGCAAAATCCAAGGAACCGCAGCGCGCGAGGGCAAAGGAAACCGCACCGCGTCGAAAAGCCGGCTGACAGATGGCGCTCGAGACCTATCGCAGGAAGCGCAATTTCTCCATCACCCCGGAACCGCAGGGCCGCAAGGCGGCGAAGACCGGCAACAGCTTCGTCATCCAGAAACATGCCGCAACGCGGCTCCATTACGACTTCCGTCTCGAAATGGATGGCGTGCTGAAGAGCTGGGCGGTCACCAAGGGACCGAGCCTCGTCCCCGGCGAAAAGCGTCTTGCCGTGCATGTCGAGGATCATCCCCTGGACTATGGCGGCTTCGAAGGGACGATCCCGAAGGGCGAATATGGCGGCGGGGCCGTCCTCCTGTGGGACAAGGGCACCTGGACCCCGATCGGCGATGCCCGCCGTGGCTACGCCAAGGGCCAAATGGATTTCGAACTGCATGGCGAGAAACTTGGCGGCCGGTGGCACCTGGTGCGCATGGCCGGAAAGCCGCGGGAAAGACGTGAGAACTGGCTGCTGATCAAGGGCGACGACGACGCCGCGCGCGATGAGAGCGAGGCCGACATCCTGGATGAACGTCCGGAATCGGTCCTGACCGGCCGCGAGATCGAAGATATCGCCGGCGAGGAGCCCGGCTGGTCATCGAGAACCGGCCGCATCCGAAAGACCCGTGCCCGGCACGCAAAGGCCGCCCCGCCCCAAGAGCAGACCGCCCCTGTCGACGTGCCGGACCCGTCCAGCATCAAAGGTGCCAGGAAGGCGGCGCTTCCGGATTTCGTCGAGCCGACGCTGGCGACGCTGGTTTCCTCGGCGCCATCAGGTCAACGATGGTTGCATGAGATCAAATTCGACGGTTACCGACTGCAGGCCAGGATCGAAGCCGGCCGGGTGAAGCTGCTGACGCGCAGCGGCCTCGACTGGACGAAGAAGTTCGGCAAGGCGATCGTTACGGCACTGGCCGAACTTGCCGTCGGCACGGCGCTGATCGACGGCGAACTCGTGGTTGAGACATCGGTCGGCGCATCCGACTTCGGCGCCCTGCAAGCCGATCTCAGCACCGGGCGCAACGATCGCTTTCGCTTCTACGTCTTCGACCTGCTGTATCTCGATGGATACGATCTGCGCGATGTCGCCTTGGCCGAACGCAAGGAGCTGTTGGGAAAGATCACAGCCGCCGGCCCAGAGCTCATCCGTTACAGCCAGCATTTCGAGGAGAACGGCGCGCTGGTGCTGCGGCATGCCTGCCGGCTGAGCCTCGAAGGCGTTGTCTCCAAGCTTCGCGATGCGCCCTATCGCTCCGGCCGCGGCAGGAATTGGGTCAAGTCCAAATGCTCCGCGCGGCAGGAGTTCGTCGTGGCCGGCTATGTCCCCTCGACCACCTCGCGCAATGCTATCGGCTCGCTCGTGCTCGGCGTCCATGACCAAGGCAAGCTTCACCATGTCGGGCGCGTCGGCACTGGATACACGGCAGCGGTTGCGCAGGACCTGTTCAAGACGCTCGAGCGCATGCGCGTTGCCTCGAGCCCGTTCGACGAGCGGCTCAGTGCGGAAGAGGCGCGGCAGGTCCGTTATGTCAGACCCGAACTCGTCGCCGAGATCGAGTTTCGCGCCTGGACCGCCGACGGCAATCTTCGCCATGCCTCATTTCGCGGATTGCGTGAAGACAAGCCCGCCAAAGAGATCGTCCGCGAGGCGACGAAGATGAACAAGGAGACCGAACAGCCGCAGCGGCGGACCGTCAAGCTCACCCATCCCGATCGCCTCTACTGGCCGGACCAGGGCGTTACCAAGGAGGGCCTCGCCGACTATTATGCCGAAGTCTGGCGCTATGCGTCGCCCTATATGGTCGGGCGTGCGTTGGCACTGCTGCGCTGCCCCAACGGCATTTCAGGCGAGCAGTTCTTCCAGAAGCATGCCTGGAAGGGTCTCAATCCCAACATCGTGCTGGTCCAGGACCCCAGGGATCCGCCGGATGAGAAGCTGATCAGCATCAACGATCTCGACGGCTTGATGGGTCTCGTCCAGTCAGCGGCGCTGGAGATTCACCCCTGGGGGTCGATGGTGAGCGACTGGGAGCGTCCCGATACGATCATCATGGATCTCGACCCCGGCGAGGGCGTGAGCTGGGAGGCGATGACCGAAGCGGCTGTCGAGACACGCGAGCGGCTGCGGGAAGCAGGGCTTGTCCCGTTCCTCAAGACCTCCGGCGGCAAGGGCCTGCATGTGGTAGCGCCGTTGAAGCCGCAAGCCGAATGGCCCGCCGTGAAAGCCTTCACCAAGGGAGTCGCGGACGCCATGGCCTCCGACAGTCCCAGCCGCTACGTCGCGACCATCACAAAGTCCAAGCGGCGCGGGAAAATCCTCGTCGACTATCTGCGCAACCAGCGCGGTGCCACCGCAGTCGCTCCTTATTCGACAAGGGCACGGCCGGGAGCGGCAGTTTCGATGCCGCTGTCATGGGACGAACTCGGCCCCAGCGTCGGGCCGGCCTATTTCACAGTGGAAAACACCCCAACCCGGCTTGCCTCGCTGTCTTCTGATCCATGGCAAGATTTTCGCACAGCCGCGGCGCCAATCGAAGAGCGTCAGCGCAAGAAAGCGGCTTGAGGAGCATCAACGCAGAGCAGGCGCCTTTGCCTCGACGCAATTCCGGGTGGCAAAACGTTTCCACATCTTTCCTGGAATTGCCCTAGGCGATTTGCTCGAACGTGCACTGCTCTGGCGCCTTTTCCGGTCGCCAGCGCAGGAATTTGGTCCCGTGCCGGAAACGATCGCCGGTCACATGATCGAATCGAACTTCCACCACCAGTTCCGGCCGAACCGGCTCCCATTCGCTGCTGCGCTCGGTGCTCCAGCGGCTCGGCCCACCCGGTGCCTTTCCGGTGAAGCCCGGCGGTTCGCGCATCGCTTCAAGCTTGCGGGTGAGCTCTGCCCTGTGGTCATTTGCAATTGTCGAGGTGAACCCGACATGATCGAGCTTGCCCGCATCATCATAGAGGCCCAGCAGCAAGGAGCCGACCTGCGAACTGTTGTTGAGATAGCGAAAACCGCCGACTACGCAATCGGCCGAACGCAGCCGCTTCACCTTCACCATCGACCGCACGCCTGGCCGGTATGGCTCGTCCAGCCGCTTGGCGACGACGCCGTCCGTCGATCCATGTCCTGCATCGCTCAGCCAGGAACGTGCCTCGCTTACGTCGCGCGTAGCATGCGAGAGTAGAATGTTCTTGCGATCGGCCGAAGCGACAAAGTCCTCGAGCGCCGCCCTGCGTTCCTTCAGCGTCCGATTCGTGGTGAGCTGTCCATGCTCGTCGCAAAGCATATCGAACAAGATCAGATCGGCCGGCGTCTCGACGGACAGCTTGCGTATCCTCGTCGCGGCCGGGTGAAGCCGCATCTGCAGCGCGGCGAATGACAATTTACCGGCGACCGAGACAACGATCTCGCCATCGGCGACAAATCGGGGCGAGGGCAGCTCCTTCAATGTCGCGACGAGCTCGGGAAAGTAGCGACCGAGCGGCTTGCCCGATTTCGCACGCAGATCTACCGCCTCGCCCTGCCGGAACGCCAGGCAACGGAAGCCGTCCCATTTGCGCTCATATTGCCAACCCTCTCCTTCGGGAATTTCGTCTGCCGCCTTGGCTTCCATGGGAGGCGTGTCGGGTGGCAAGGCGAAGTCGCCGCTCATTGCCCTGCCCCGGTGTCGCTGCGGCGGATGTCGCGCATTCGCAGGCCCTTTTTCGGCAGTGCCGGTATGCGAGACAGGTCCAGCGGCGACACTTTGTCGGTGATTTCGTAGGTCATCGATCGGGTTAACACACGGATCGCCTCCTTCATCAACGCGACTGTCACCGCCTCGCCCGGACAGCGATGCGTAACCGAAGCGTCGCCGCCCCCATGCGGTACGAAATCGAAGCCTTGCATCCGCCAGCCAATGTCGCGGTCCAGCGAAAAGGTGTCCGGCGCGGGAAACCGCCGCGGGTCATGATTGGTACCGTGGAGATCAAGCAGCACCCAGGCGCCCTTGTCGATCCTGTAGCCATGCCACTCGAACGTCTCCCGGGCGACGCCGCCGATGAACGGAAAGAACGGATAAAGCCGTCTCACCTCTTCGGCGAACGCTTCAAGGCTGGCCTCATCCCCGGCTGCGAAGCGATCCGCCCATTGTTGCTGCTCGTTCAGCGCCATGGCGGTAAAGACGATGTAGCGGCCGATCGCGACCACCGGGCGCAGGATATTGATGATTTCGACCGCTGCGTCCGATATTTCGAGCAGATTTCCTGTCTCATCACGATGCTCGGCTATGATCCGGATCGGTGCGTTTTCGCCGAGCGTGAGTTCTCCTGAGCGGATACGCCGTACCACGGAGCCGACAAATCGCTCCGTTCGCCGGCGCCGCCAAAGTGCAAGCCACGTGCTCGGTCCGAAACCGCCGGCATTCTCGACCATGCCGCTCAGTTCGCGACAGAGGCCTTCGGCGCTGATTTCGTCGAGCGGCAGTGCCGACCATCGCGCGACGGATCTCGTCAGGATGAGCTTCACCTCTTCGAACAGGCTGATCTCGCCGCGCCGCTGCCAGTGCCTCAGCGCCTCAAGCCACTCCTCGCGGAAAATCGTGCGCAGGCGCTCCACCGGATCCGCCGCAAGGAGCAAGGAAAGAAACATTGCCTTGCGGTGGCGATGGGCGCCATCGTCGAGACCCTGGACACTGCCCTTGTCCTGCAGCAGTCGCAGCGTCGTTTGCGGCATCGCACCGTTTCGGGTGAAGCGGTCGCCGCCATAGAACATTTCGGCGGCGCTTGCGCCGCGGACGCAGATCGCCCTTTTCAACAGCAGGCGCGTGGCAAAGATGTCGGTGTTGAGCCGGTCGCATCGACGGCCGATAAACTCGTAGACTTCGCGAAGCAGTGCCAGTGTATTGTCCAAAGCGGGTTCATGGGGGATGGCCTTCATGATCTTGCCTCGTTTGCGCCGCCGCCATCCTGCCCTTCCTCCTCCAAGGACCTATTTTTTTCCTGCCTCCGAACGGATGCTTTTGCGCAGCGCATCCATGATGTCGATCACGTTGCTGGGCGGCTGCCCAGCCTCGGCCTTGGCTTTGGCCGGGCGCTTCTTGCCTTTCTTCTTCGAGGCGATGATCTCCAGCAGTCGCGCTTGGACGGGATCTGCCGACATGGCGGGATCCCATTGCTTGGTGCGCTCGTCGATCAGGGCCTCGACCATGTCCATCAGCTTCTTGTCAGGCTTTCTCTCACCGATCCGGCCAAAGTAGCCCTTGGGGTCGCGCACCTCATCCCCGTAGCGAAGCGTCCACAGCACAATGCCCTTGTCGCGCGGCTCCAGCATCACGGCACGCTCGCGCCGATACATCACCAGCCGCGATATCCCAACGGTTCCGGTCGACTTCATCGCATCGCGAATGACCGAGAATGCCTCCTCCCCGACCGGATCGTCTGGCGTCAGGTAGTGAGGCTTGTCGTACCAGATCCAGCCGATGCTGTCGGCCTCGACGAACATATCGATATCGATCGTCCGCGTGCTCTCCAGTGCGACCGCGTCGAGCTCCTCATCCTCGAGAAGCACAAATTCGTCCTCGCCGCGTTGGTAGCCCTTCACCTCGTCGTCCTCAGCCACCGGCTTACCGCTGACGGCATCGACATACTGGCTGACGACGCGGTTCCCGCTCTTGCGATTGAGCGTGTGGAAGCGGACCTTTTCACTCTCGGTGGTAGCGGGCGTCATCGCGACCGGGCAGGTGACCAGCGAGAGCTTCAGATAGCCTTTCCAGAAGGGACGTGGCGCCATTGGGAAACCTTGAGATGCAAAACAGTCGAACGCGCCAGACAGATCGATTGTTCCCGGTCTCACGCGACTGAAGGCCGTGGACAACATCGCCGTCCTCATCGGCAGCGAGCCTTGACCAGAAGCGCTCGACACCGAAGTCAAGAACAGATTGGCACGCTGGTTGGCCTCCTGGATGGTGGCGGCCCTGGCGGTCTCCAGCACGAAGTGCTCCGTCGTCATCATCTGCAGGAGCTGCTGCCGGCTCTCGCTTTCGTTTGCCTTGATTTCCTTTGTATCCGGCATCGCGAACGGGTCTATCGGCGGTCGCTGAATTGCCGGCGCGACGCCGGCCCTCGGCTTGCGACGCTGGGTCTGTCGCCGGTACCAACCGGCGCGAACGAGCAGTCGTCGGCCGAAGAACGAATGCCGTTCGGGTAAGGTTCCGGCTCGATCGCCGATCGCTGTTTCACGCGGCCGGCTGGAAAACCGGACCCGGAACTCGGTTCCCCAGACAATTTTTGTCTTCGGGTGACGAAACAATTGTCCCCGAGCATCGTTTCGCCCCAGGTCATGAGTTTGCAAGGAGGCGATGATGAGCGCAACCGGCTTGGATGTCTTCGACAAGACGCTGCAGACCACCAACATCTGGCTCGACGAGATCATGGCCGATCTGGGTCCCGACCGGCGCATTGCCTGGCACATATTGGGCGCTGTCCTGCGGACGCTAAGGGACAGGCTGCAACTCGGGCTCGCCGCCAAACTGGGCGCTGAGCTGCCGCTGCTGGTACGCGGCGCCTACTACGACCAGTACCGGCCTGCGGCTGAGGCCGAAAAGACAGGCTCGCTGGAAGAATTCTCGCAGCGTATCAGTGAGGAATTGAAGACCATTCGCCCTGTCGACCCCGAGGATGCGGCGCGTTCGGTCTTTCGGGTGCTGGCGCGGCATGTCGACCTTGGCCAGTCGGCAAAGGTGCGGGATGCACTGCCGAAGGAAATCCAGGCGCTCTGGCCCGACAGCGTCGGCGTCCGATAGCGCTAAACCAGCCTATCATTTTCAGTTGGTGCTCAGGAGACGTTCAGTGCCTCCCGAACCAGTGGAAGCAGGTTCCGCACCCCGGAAAGCCACCAATCCTCTTTTTCGCAAGTTACCAGCGCGCTGCGGACGCCGATGGGCCGTCAGTCCCGCAAACGGTTGGCAGACTGGTCCTGGCGCTGCTCGGTTGCGACCTGTTTGGAATCCAGGCCACGTTCTCGGGTATGCTGGGCCTTGTCGCGATTAGACAGGATCTGGTTTTCCTTGAGCTTGTCCTTCGGCGTCATGGTCATGGCGCCCGTGCCGGAACCCTTTCCACGTGAACCCGCTCCGATTTGTTTCTTGCTTCCGCGTGACATTGGCTGCTGCCTCCATCGTATCCAGTAATCTCCCACGAACCGCGCTATTCGTCGGCACGATTCTCGTTGTGGACTCTCTCCTAGTCCTTGCTGCGGAGGATGCGGATTTCAGGATCAACAAGATGAGGCATGTCGGTCCTGACATCCGATCCCCTGCGCAATGACCAGCCGCTCTCACAGAGCATTTGAGAGCGTCGCTATCCAGCTCAGCGACTGGAAGCTGTCGTTCCACGCTGCTTCGCGCGTCTTCCTGCAACCGTCGACTGAGGGAATTCTACGGCTCGTCGATGTCCAGCTTCGAGGGGTTCTGCGAAATGAGACGCTCTTCCTCGTCATCCGGCAGCG
>NZ_JAMYMV010000074.1:0-27800 GCF_040318715.1 Mesorhizobium sp. M1050
ACGTCTCGCAAGCCATGATCCTTGTCGCAATGGGTGGCAATCTCATCCGCCGAAACGCTCATCCGTGAATTTCAAAACGGACTCTTAGAGCCGCAAGGGCTCAGCCTGCCCAGCTCGAGCGCCATCGCGCCTCGCATGCCTTCAGTCAGGTTGGCGATCGTGGTGGGATGGAAATCCTTGGACAGCAGGGCTTGTGGTGTAAGAGCGATGAGCATCCTTGCGTAGGTGAGCCTGACCCGGTCCATTGCCACCATCAGGCGGGCAATCTCCAATCGCCTGGCTGAAAGCACCTTCTGGAGCAACCCGAAAATCTTTGTTTTCACTGGGCTGTCCCGAAGCACGTCGAACACGTCCGGGCAAACTCCGCTAACAGGTTCCCGGTTTTCACCTATGTCGGAAGCAGGATCGCGCGCCATGAACAAAGATCTTGCGGACGTGACGGTTCCCACGCTTGCTGATGCCGAGGAGTTTCTGCTTGCCTTCGGTCGAGTGTTCCCGCGGGACAAGGCCCAGCCATGCAGCCAGATCGCGGGCCTTCTGAAACTGACGTCCGTTGCCGACGACCGCAAGAAGGGCCGTGGCGCCCAAGGTTCCGCGATCTCTACGACAATTAAATCTTATCCAGCTGATGGAATCGGAGACAAGCTTCTCCATTCGCTGTGCCACACAGCCGGAACCCGGAGGACAAGGGGTCGCGGCGGCCGCTCATTGAGGAATGCATCAGACAAACGTATTGCTGAGCCGATATGGCCCAGACCGGATAAAACACGGATGCCGGCGCGATTCGTCGGCGTCGCTCCGCCCCAAATTGCCGCGCCATATTCGCTTGAACTAAAGCTTGCCGTTCGGAGCTCGCCGATTCTGGTTGGCGGATCCTGAGGGGCATGAGGTAGAGGCTTGCAACGACGGTCCGTTCGATTGCACCTGCTCGGATCGATCGCAGCCGCGATCGTCCCGGTCTGGCTGTTCGCGGCCTATTTGCTGGTGCAATACGCTCTGCATGAGGGATACCGTTTCGAACAGGATGCCGTGCAAACGGCCAGGCAGGTTTCGCTCGTTGTCGAAGGTGAACTCGTCAATCTTCAGACAATCCTCAATGGCTTGTCGAAATCGGCCGCCCTTGCCAACGGTGATCTGCAAACCTTTCACCGAGAGGCGCTCAATCTGGTCCGGGCAACGGACCGAGTCGTCGTCCTGAGAGATCTCGGTCACACTCAGCTGATGAACACCGGGATTGGCTACGGCAGCAATCTGCCGCCGGTCGACCCCATAGCTGATCACGATCGCGAAAGAATCAGGACCTCCGGATTTTTCGTCAGTGATGTCTTCGCCGCCCTGGGTTCGAGTAGCTACCGCGTTCAAATTGCCATCCGAGTGCCAGCGCCCAAAGGCGAGGACCTGATTCTTTCGATCTCTGTCCCAACGACCCGCATCCGCAATGTGATGATGCCAGCCGTGCCCGAGGGCTGGACGGTCGGGGTTGGAGATCGTGACGGACATTTTGTGGCACGCTCCAAGTTGCACGAAGAGATGAGCGGTAAACCCGGACTGCCGGAATATGTGGAGAAAGTCGTTGGCCGCTCCGGCAGCTTTACATCCCGCAATCTCGAAGGAACCAAGCTGCTAGCCGGCTTTTACAGGTCCTCTTACTCGGATTGGTTTTATACCGCCAACCTGCCGCTTTCGGTAGCGCAGGCCCCGCTCTGGCGCTCGCTCGCCGCGATTAGCGGCATAGGCCTCTTGTCCCTCCTTGTATCGATTGCGCTCGGATCCACAGTCGGCAGACAATTCACGGGTGCCACCGCCGATCTAGCCGCACGCGCTGAGGCGCTCGGGCAGCAGCGCAAGGTCGAGCCGCTATACACCTCGGTTAAGGAGTTTGCCGCCATCGCCGAGGCGCGCTGGTTGAGGCGGAGCGGGCCATCACCGAACGCCGAACGGAGCTGGAAACTGTGTTGGATACGGTACCGGCGGGGGTCTGGTTCACCCTGACCCGAAAGCGCTCCAGGCGATCCGTAACCGCTTCGCGGCGGAACTCATGGGTTTGCCGACTGACGGCGCAAAATCCTTTGGCAGACCGCAGCACGTGATCGACACGATCGCGGTCAAGGATGGCCATATCATCAGCCGAGAGGACCGGCCGCTAAGCCGGGCAATGCGTGGAGAACTGGTCGACCACGAAGAGTTCGCCTACACGCTTCCGTCTGGCGTCGAGCGTTTTCTGCTATCCAGCGCGCGGCCTATTCGCAATCCAGATGGCGCGATCGTTGGAGCTGTGCAAATCAGCCTCGACATCACCGACCGCAAACGCGGCGAAGAGCAACGCAAATTGCTGGCCAATGAGCTCAACCACCGCGTCAAGAACACGCTTGCTGTCGTCCAATCAATCGCGGGCCAGACAATCCGCAACGCCACCAGTCTATCGGAGGCAGGAAAGATGCTGTCCAGCCGGCTCGTCTCGCTGGCAAAGGCACATGACTTGCTAACGCAGCGGAACTGGAGCGGCGCAGATCTCAATGATCTTGTTTTGGCATCGGTCACGCCGCACGCGCCGGTCGAACGCTTTCAGATCGGCGGCGAGACGGTGTGGCTCCCATCCAACATTGCCCTTTCAGCAGCTTTGGCGTTCCATGAGCTGACGACCAACGCGATCAAATACGGGTCGCTGTCGAATGCGACGGGAAGCGTTTCGATCCATTGGAAGCTTGTCGGCAAGGGCCAGCATCGCCGGCTCGAGCTCGAATGGCGCGAAGTTGGAGGTCCGCCTGTTGGTCCTGGTGGGCGCAAAGGCTTCGGCACGCAGCTTCTGGAGCGCGTGTTTGATTTCAATAAGTCAGATCGCGTCGTACTCAATTTTGAGAAGTCGGGGCTGATCTGCGAGTTCCGGCTGACCTTGCCTCACTGAAATGGCGGTGTCGCGGCTGGCCGAACGGCGCACCCCAAGGAGGCGCTCGGGGTTCATGGTTGCGGCTGAGGCGCTTCACAATCGCGTTATGCGGCTTCGGCAGCCATGTTGACCGTCGATTCAGCGAGTTGGGTCAGCGCCTCGTCGGTCGCCTTCTCTTCTCCCAGCGTGAGTTTGAGGAGCGATACCGCTTCATCGAGCCCGAGTTCGGAAGCCCAGGTTAACAAAGTCCCGTAGCGGGAGATTTCGTAGTGCTCGACAGCCTGCGCTGCGGCCAGCAGCCCGGCATCCAAGGCAGCTGCGCCCTTGTACTCTTCCATGATTTCTGCGCCCTCCTCGGTCATCCCGACGATGGCCGCGCAGGTCTTGCCCTGCGGCTTCTTGCCGATCACTTCGAACACCTCTTCGAGGCGGGCAACGTGTTCCTTCGTTTCGCCGCGGTGCTTTTCGAACGCCGCCTTCAAATCTGGGCTTTGCACCGCTTTGGCCATTTTCGGCAAAGTCGCAAGAATCTTCTTTTCGGCAAAATAAATGTCCTTCAGCGTACCGTGGAAAAGTTCGGTCAAACCTTTGGTCGAGGCCTTATTCGTAGTTGCCATGGTGTTTTCTCCCGTTCTCGCCTCGGAACGAGGCAGGAATGCAACTCAATGTGCGGCAAGTTGTTCCCGTTCTTTGTGAGTGGCCTGCATTCATTCTAATCTAGGCCAAGGGCGCTCGATGTCTGAATGGTCGAGATTCCCGGCGTGTCAAACTCGTCCGCTCAGATAGCACCAATAGGGCATGGATTTCATAAGTTAACTCTTAAGGCCGGCGTACGGAGCGCTCGCCTCCTACCTGACAGCCGCCTCTGCCATTCGAACGAACATCGTGATCTGCCGTGCGCCAAACCGACATGCCGTGCGAACCGCAATGCAGGGCCGGCGATCGCCTATTCGGCGAGCCGCCGTTCGATATCGCCGATTTCACGGCGCTCGACGCGCAGGGCAGGGAACCACAAGCTCTTGCATGCGGACAAGCTACTCGAAGCGCTAAAGCTCTTGCTGCTTTGGCTGCTGACCGCACCCTTCCGCAAGTTGCCGGACGCCGGCGATCTCGCGAAGCCCAAGCTAGTTCTTCTCGACGAGGCGCACCTGCTGTCCAAGGGCGCGCCGAAGCGGCTGCCCGACGCACTGGACCGCCGACATGATGGCGGCCACGGCCGGCATCAAGCCGAGTTCGGTGCGTTGCATGTGGAAGGCGAACGGGCTGCAGCCCAACCGCTGGCGCCAGTTCAAGCGTCTCAAGCGATCCGCGGTTTGTGGACCAACTGCGTGACGTCGTCGGCTCAATGTTGATGCGCCTGCTCAATGCGATCGACGCCGAAGTGCCGGCCGGCGAGGACGCTTCATCTTCCACTTCACACCGATCTCGTGCTAGTGGCTCAACACGGTCGAGGGCTTCTTCGCAAAATTGTCGAAGCTTCGCCTAAACCGAGGCGTTCGATGGACCACGCGCGACAATAAGGTCATCCCCACTCCTTCCTATCTGAAAATGAACATAGCGGCGGTTGCGCCGGCCATGATCGCGGTGACGGTCCATCCGAGAATACGCTGGCCAATCGTGGCCACGAACCGACCCATCTCGTGCCTGCGCGAAGCTACGATCATCATCGCCGCCATGATGGGCACGGAAATCACGCCATTGATGACAGCGGTCCAGAACAGGGCCTTGATCGGATCGATCGGCGAATAGTCGACAGCGATGCCGAGTACCGTCGCCAACCCGATCACCGTGTAGAAACCCACTGCTTGCCACGGCTTGTTCTCGAGACCGGTCTTCCAGCCTCGGGATTCGCCGACGGCGTAAGCGGCCGAGCCCGCCAAAACCGGGATGGCAAGAAGACCGGTGCCGATGATGCCAAGACTGAAGAGCATGAATGCGAATTCGCCAGCTACCGGCCGCAACGCGTCGGCGGCATCGGCGGCAGTCTGGATGTCGGTCATGCCACTGGCGTGCAGTGTGACGGCGGTCGTCAGGATGATGAAGAAGGCGATCAGGTTGGAGAAACCCATGCCGGCATAGGTGTCCCACTGGATTCGACCCAGCTCGTAGGTTGCTTGAGAGGGCTTTCTTAGGAGTGGCTTAGCAGCGTCCGCCTCTTCATCCTCCACCTCCTCCGATGCCTGCCAGAAGAAGAGATAAGGGCTGATGGTGGTGCCGATGATCGCCACCACCATCGTGATCATATCCCCGGTCAAGCTGAGCTGGGGCACAAACGTACGTAGGGCAACATCGCCCCAATCAATATGAATGGTAAAAATAACACCGACATAGGCGAACAACACTAGCGTCAGCCATTTCAGGTAGCGGACATACCGGTGATACGGAATGAACAGCTGTGCGACCAGCGAGACGACGGCAAATCCAACGGTGAAAGTGTGCTGGCCCCAGCCAAGCACCAGTTTTGCAGCCGCACCCATCGCCGCCAGATCGGCCCCGATATTGATCGTGTTGGCGATGAATAGAAGCGTCACCAGGATCATGACGATCCAAGCCGGAAAGACGCGGCCCATATTGGCGGCAAGCCCATGTCCGGTGACGCGGCCGATCCGGGCGCTGATCATCTGAATGGCGCACATCAGCGGATAGGTGAAGACCATGCTCCAAAGCATGTTCATGCCGAACTGTGCGCCAGCTTGCGAATAGGTGGCGATGCCGCTGGGATCGTCGTCGGCGGCTCCGGTGATGAGCCCTGGCCCCAGCCGCTCTATCAGGGTGGCCCGGCGTAACCGATGCAGACGGGTCGACGCAATTTTGAGCTGGAAGACGGCTTTGCTTCAGTAGTCACCGGCCAACTCTCCATCCCGATCAGAAAAGTGAAGTCGACGGGAATTCTTTCGTGATCATGCCAGCTTCCATAAGACGAGAAGAGACGGGAAAAGAGTAGCGATCGCTTCATCCCAATAGGTGAGTGTCGGTGCGTGAAACGGCGTCTTCCGAACTACCGCAATACCAACGTCCAATAAGGCGGCGAGAAACAGCAAGTTGACCAGCGTTCGGCCAAATTCCCACAGCCAATGCGCCGACGCGAGACATACGAAAGGCGAGCTTAAGCAGGAAGCGCGTCAAAACATATCGACTTGCGGGATCCGGTAAAGTTCGCATTGCTTCCAACAGAGGCCTTGCCGAGATTTCGCTGGGGCAAGGTAAATAACCTTCCTACCAACGCAACGGTTCCGATCGCCGCTGGGGACAGCGTGGCTGGAATCTGCGCAAGCGACACTACGCATGGGCATTGCGGCGTGTCGCCGTTGGTGACCGCAGCGACGCCGCCAATCGCAGCCCTCGCGCCGGTCCAGCTCGGAAGGGCCATACCGGCGCGCTGCATGACGTATTGGGTAACGTGGCGGCAACGGTCACCAACACGAGCCGCTGGGCACGCGGGCCAGTTGGCGCGCACGCCGCGACTTTGCGCCAGTGCGCTTTCGCCACTGGTCGGGCCGATTGTCGTAGCAAGATTTGTCCACCGCCCCCAGCTCCTCGGGGACAGAATGCGAGCATTGCGAGGAAGGGTCCAGGTGGAGGGCGGCTGTAGACCCAAGTATCCCGCTACCGGTTGATCAGCCACAGAATAATCGAGAGCACGACGCTGATAACTATCCCGGTGGCGATCGGAGCATAAAACGCGAAGTTTTCACGCTCGATGACGATGTCACCAGGCAGCCTGCCAAGGCCGATCCGCGACAACCACGGCCACAGTAAGCCTACGGCCACTATGATGAGGCCAACAACAATCAGGGCTCGTGACATAGCATCGTCCTGCCAGAGATATAGTGGCACCGGATCTCACCGGTAGGTTAAGGATTTCTGCGATGAGAGGTAGTGCGCTCCGCTGGTACCCGCTCGCCCGCATGGTCGCGCGAGGCAGAGAAGTTCCACAGTCAGACCTTTTCAGATCGTGTTATACGAGTGGCTGGAAACTAACGGTTACCGGCGGTCCGGACAATCGACTAAGATAGCGAGACAGACTGCTTCCCTTTTCACTTGGGGGCGGTTAGACGGCCTTCAACGGGCAGATCACACCTCATTGGATGCGCGCACGGCGTGTCGGTCTGGCGCACGGCAGATCACGATATTCTTTCGATCCCATGCCTCGAGCTCCTCAAGGCCCGATTATCGTCGCGCGCCAATTGCGGAGTGTTCCGACGGAAATCCCCGCGATAGCGCCCTGAGACTTCTTCGTCCGTGAGAAATTTCTTTCTTCCATTGGATGCCTCAACATGCATCGTCGACCGGTTCGGTTCGACGACCGTCAGCTATTGCGAGCGGAGCCGACCGGAGTGCCGTGGGCCACTTCAGGCACGCACCGCAACTGCCAACCGCAAGACCCGAGCCGTCCTATTTGGACGGAACGGGAACGTCGAGTTCAGGCGGGCGGTCCGGCTGTCTTTTTAGCGGCTTCATCTTGGATCCTCATGGACTTCGATCGATCCAACTGTACGCCTTCACCTTAGAAACCGGCGCCGCCTCTTTGGATGGGCTTCGCGACTTAGGCGCACCGCCCCCGGCCTCGGATTGACGCGCGACTCTTTCGCTGCAAAGGTGTATTAACGACTTGTTTACCAAACGTCAGTCACGGCTAAGAATTGGGTTCTCGCTGGAAGGGACAGGCGGAGTTCATGGCCAGCTTGATGCGGCGTACCGAGACGCTGACCAGGGCGCCGATCTTGAACAGCTTGAGACGGATGGTGGCGCAGCTTGCCCTGGCAAGCCGTGTGTCCACCAGGCCGATGCGGCGCAACGCGCAAAAATCTTCATAGCCAAGCGCGAGCGCGAAGATGCGCTGGCCGACAAGCGTCTTCACCTCATGCTCGATCAATGCCGGACGGCGGGCATCCACGAACCAGCGGGCAAAGCGGCCGACCAGCCCGATCGCCCGGTCCGTCAGCCCCAGCAGAAGCGCGCCGGCGTCGGAGGTGATCGTTCCACCGTCAAAACCGGCCACGACGGCACGCCTTTCAACAGGTGCAACATCAAACCGTTCCGGTATACACTCTGTTTGCATCGGGGAATACCTCTGCTCAAGGTAAGTCTTTGTCGCAGAAGCATTTTCCTTGATTCGGAGCCCCGATGCACTTCAACTGTGTGAGATATCCGGGCTAGCGCCGCCGCCTGGAGGGTCGTCCTACATATTGCTGCAGGGCGGCACCGGCGGTCTCGGCTTGTGCGGTGTCGTCTGGCGCATCGGCCAGTTGGGTGCGACGGAGCGACTTGCCAAAGAGTTGGCGATTGGCTTGATTGGAATGGTTGGCGTGGCAGCCCGCCGCTTCAGCAAAGCCGCAGACATCTTGGCCACAAGATCTCTAACTTCCATAGGCGTCTCCTCCCGAGAAACGCCCGCCCGCGGATTATCCATAGCACAGTCGCGAGCCCGCCAGCGTTAAAGTTTGACATGGCGGCAGATGACCGGGGGGCGAGGTCCACAATCCATGCAGCGTCGCCGGTGGGCACCGCGGCGATTTCCAGGCGGACCGGAGGAATGAGACGCCGGCCAGCTTCGACCTACGCGAAGTCATTCATTGCTGCTGGGGGGATCCATCAAGCGGTCTGTGGCCTCGACCAGAAACCGCATCCTGCTGCGGAGCGCTATATTCGCGGCCAGCATTTCTTCTGTTCGTTTAATCGCGATCTCAGTCCGGTTGATGCGCTGCTTCGCACTCGCGACTTCCGAGGTCAAAATATCAGCCGCCATGCCGTGGCCTTGGGGTTCCATGGTATCCATCATGATTTGGTAACTCATGGCGAACCGGTTCGTTCCGTAGCTACTGCGCGATGCGTGGCCCGGCTTTCATTGAGATCAAAAAGCCGGGCCATCGGCCTCCGATCAATAGTCGCTATCGCTGTTGTCGTCCTGCTGGATGATTACGTGACGGTGGCGATGGAGGGGACGATCGACCGATCCGGTGATCATCACGCCCGAGCGGTGATGCCGGCGCCCCTGGTCGTAGAAGGTCACCTGACCATGATGACGCCGATGCAGACGCTGGCCGTACTGATTGATCATCACTGCGTTGTCATTGTTCCAATAATGATGACGGTGGTGCCGGTGGCTTTGGATGACGATGGAATCATCCGCCGAAGCGACCGCAGGCGCGGCCAAGCAAAGCGCCAAGGCGCTCATAATCAGGGTGGCTCTCATTATCAATTCTCCGAAAAATTAAGATGCCCTTCGCTGGGTAAGCATTGCTCGTACGCTTTGGTTCCTGCCTCGGAAGGTGGCTGGGACGGCCAGCAGCCTGTCGGGGGCGCTGTATGACGGTGGCCCCACACTCGACTGCCGAGGCGTCGACGACACCGATCTGGAATACGAACCTAGACTGCATAAGTCGCCGTTACCTATACGGACAGTTTCATTGCCAGGTCGATTGATGGTGCCGGCTCATCGACACCACGGCCAATGTGATGCTCACCATGCAGCGGGCGATCCTCGGCGGCTTCGCTGCCACGTCGAAGAACGCCTTGTACTACCGCAAGATCACGCTGACGGCGCCCGTGGCCAGCTCCTCGCTGCCGGGGCTTTCAGCATGATCGCCAGGCTCGCCTCCCTCCTGTCCTCTAGCATCGTGCTGGCGCTGCCGTGGTAGCCGCTATGATTTCATCCGGTTTTCAGATTATTGTCGCGCTTGACCCATTGGGGAGGGCTGGCGTGAAACGCGACATGGAATTGATCCGGGAAATCTTGCTCGCAGTGCAGTATCGAACCGACTTGACACCAAAACCGCTGCCACTGGAAGGCCATGACGAAGTGGTGGTTGGCCGTCATATCGAGATGCTTTCCGCGCGGGCTTCATCGAAGGGCCGCCGTCCAGACGGATCAACGCGCCCTATGCGCTTGTTTTCATGAAAGACTTATCTTGGGAAGGTCGCGACTTCCTTGCGGCTTTGCAAAACAAAGGCGTCTGGAACCAGATAAAGCAGTCGTTTTCTGCCGCCGAATTGGCCGGGTTGCCCCTCAGTGTGGTGAAGGATCTCGGTCTTGGTCTACTGAAAGAGTGCGCCAAATCCAAAGTTGGTTTGATCACCGGTTAGCCTTGCGCATAAGTCTCCACTTATGCAATATCGTGTTCCAAGCGCGGCGCGGCATGCTGGCACGGACAGACCCTCTTCCTCGCGATATCCTCTCCGGCATGGTCGTCGATCCTCGCGTGAAAGCGCTTTGCCAGGAATTTGACGTCAGGATCGTCAGCAAATCGGCCTACCCGCCTCCGGGAGAGACCCGAGCCGTCGCCACGATCCGGCGGATCATCGATCGCCACGGCGTCGAACATGCTCGCCTCGTCATGTGCATCCTTGCTGAAGGGCAGGGCAACAACGCCCTGATAGACGAAACCTCCCTGACGGCGATCTCTGACCTGCTGCGCGCCTGTCCCGACCTGGTCGAGCAACACACCACGGCGCTGCTCGAGATGTTCGATTTGATCCCGCTCGGGCCAATGATGGCGCTTGCCCACGAGCTCCGCGGGATCGTTCACCAGGGCCATGCGCTCGCGGGCATGATTTACATGATGGCGCGGCAGCGACAGGGGGCGCCCCACACGTCGACAATCGCATCCGAGCGAGCGAGGCCGCAAAGGGTCGATCAACTGGTGCTCGGCGCTCCGAAGATCGCAAGCTGGCGATCGGGCACCAGCTGCTGGAGGCCAAGGCATCATTGCCGCGCGGTCATTTCGGGCCTTGGCTGGACAAGCAGGAAGGTCTTTCCCGCCGTATGGCGCATCAGTGTATGGCACTGAGGGCAAGGCAGGGCGATTGTTGACGCGCTTCGAGCAAACGACACAGGCAGTCACTTCTTGCAATCTGGAAGCTTCTTCAAGGCATCGTTCGCTTCCGCCTCGGTCTTATATGTGGCCTTCGTAAGCTCTATGACCAGGGTTCCGTCTGGCTTCTTTGTCACCACCTCGCACTGCTTCGAAACGGCATCCTTTGCGGCCCAATATTGGGTAGTGTCTGCAAATGCGGAAGCTGGAAATTGAATGAGCAGCGCTATAGTTGTTGCGATTTGGCGTACCATTTTTGTACTCCCCTTTGGATCAAATAACAGAACGTGCGGCTTTGGGCTCTGTTCCCTAGAAGGAACCTGCGTTCACGCTGGCCATAAGCGGGCGCCAGGACGCGCGGGACGCTTCGGCGGTCAGCGGAAACGCGCATCGGCAGGCTTCCCTGTGGCGGCTTACGGTTTGATACTGGGGGAAGGCGATTTCATCATCACGCGCAATTGCATCTGATCGATAGTTGCGACTATGGCCGCAGCAATCGCTTCCGCCTCATGGATCAGCTCCGGCCCATAGAGCCCGTTGACCACCTCTTCGCTCGGCAGCACGCCGGGCGGGCAGTGCTCCTCGATTGTACGCCGGATGAGCGTCAACGCTGCCCGGCATTCGTCGGTCTGGATCTTCATAACCAATGAAACATGCATTGAAGCTAAAATGTTCCGGAACCGATTGCCGATCTTGTGGCTTAAATCGCGGTTTTGTGATTCCTGTCCATGCGTTTGAAGTTCGTCGCGCTTTTGATGCCGACCTTGGTGGAGAAGCCTCCGGAGGGCGATAGCTGGATTCACGAGGTCAAGTTCGACGGGTACCGGTCACAGCTTATCATCGATAAAGACGGCACCAGGTTTTACACGCGCAACGGCCACGACTGGGCGGCGAAGTATCGCGACCGGTAAACAAAGAGCCTCGGCGCGGAAAGCGCCATCGTCGACGGCGAGATCATCGTGTTTAACGAAGCCGGCCTGTCCGATTTCGGCGAGTTGCGCAAGGGGATCACCCGCCGGCAGCATGACCTCTCTTTCGTCGCGTTCGACCTGGTGCACCTCAATGGACACGATCTGCGCGACATGGCGCTGGAGGAGCGGCGCGAGATCTTGGTCAGCATGATCGAGCCGGGCGGGAGCATCCAGTTCAGCGAACCTCTGCCGGGTGATGCAAAGGCAATCTATCACCTGCCCTCGAGGCCGGCCTCGAGGGCATGGTCGAAGCGGCGCGACAGCAAATACCGGAGCGGGCCGTCGAGCCACATGGGCGGCGGGGGTTCAGCGAAAGGTTAGTCAGTCGTAAACCTTGATGATCTTGCGAGTGCCTGGATCCACGAGAACCGTCCGATTGTCGATCACGACATAGCGGTATTTGACGTTGGGCACTTCATGCAACTCGACTGTGTCGGGCAGCGCTGTGCCGATATTGAGTTCCACGCCGGGAACCTTCAACGATGCCAACGGCTGCTTTTTCACATACTCATGGATGACTGTATCCTGTTCGGGCGTAATGATCACGTCCTGAGCAGCGACCGCGCCGACACCAGCGAAGAGCAACAACGCCGCAGCGGCGCCCGCAAGATGCATTCTCATGATTTTCTCCTCTTGCGGCCGGCGCACCACGACATCGTCCAAGCCGACCTCCAAACCGAACTTGGGGCAACGTCAAACGTTCCGGGTTGAGGCTTCGGTCGGGCGGGGGGGGTAGGACTTAAGTCTGAGCCCAAAACGCAATGGTCTTACCCATGATGTAGCGTGGAACAGCTTGCTTCCAACGTTATTGTTTCTCCGGAAAGTTCGGAGAAAACAGATGGATAGAAGTGTTAGCCAGGCTCGCTGGTTGCTCGCACCGCTGTTCGCGACCGCCGTCACCTTTCTGGTGATAGGATTCGCGCTTGGCTGACATATTTGCAGATCGGCGCAGCTACGTCCCTTCCTGTGCTGACAGGGTTCACGGGCCGCACTGCGGTTGGCGAATCCTCAATTTGTAACGGGTGCAAGGCCTGCCTTTTCCGGCCGCGCGCCTTAAGAGTTGGTACCATTAGAGTTGTGTAACACTGGAGGCTTTCTATGGATCGGCGATCCTTCTTGACAGCAATGTTTGGCATTGCAGGGGCAGCGGCCTTTGCAAGCGCGGTTCGGCCTATCGACGCAGTGGCAGGTGTTCCAGGGGCCAAAAGCGGCATTCTCGATGAACTCGACGCGCCAGACTCACCGACCTTCGATGACGAAGGTACTCAGGCGGAAGTGGAGCCGGTCTACCATCGGCGCTACGACGACCCTTATTACGACCCAGATTACGGCCACTATCGCCGCCACCACCGCCGGCGGGGCTGGAGAAGGGTCTGCCGTAGTTACTGGCGACATGGCCGCCGGCGCGTCAGGTGCTACCGCAGGCGGGCCGGGATCGTGTTTCGGTTCTAGTGGCTCTGCAGGATTATGACTCTTTGCCGGATAGGCTTTAGCCATTTTGGGGCGGGCCTGTTCGGTTGAGAACATCCAATTGATGCGGGCGCCGCTGTTATTTCGCTGGTTTTCCCACGCGGCGACCTCGGCAATGGGGCTGTCACGACTTTCGATGCGGCGGTCGAGGCACTGACTGCGCCGGACGCCGATCTCGATCTCGACCATGTTGAGCCAGCTGGCGTGCTTTGGCGTGTAATGGAATTCCAGCTGGTAGAGTGCGGCGGGCGTGTGGGTCGACAGATTGTCGAGGACGACGCGGATGCACTCGGCTTGCGGATAATAGATATCGGCAAGGTCGCGCATGCAGTGGGCAAAGTCGTGAGCGGCGCGCCGCTCGGTGACTTTCACCGTGCGCCAGGATCGGTGGGCATCGAGGAAGACGAACAGGTTGGCAGTGCCATTGCGTTTGTATTCGAAGTCATGCCGCTCCAGCCTTCCCGGCGCGGCCGGGATCGGCTGCCGCACTTCGCCGATGAGCTGGGTCGGGCTTTCGTCGAAGCACAGGACCGGCCGCTGTGGATCCGGCGCCTCGGCGTAGAGGTCGAGCACATCCTCCATGCGCGCGACATACTCGGCGTCGACCTTGGGAATGCACCACATGTCCTTGCGCCAGGGCTTGAGATCGTTCTCGGCCAACGCCGACGCACCGTCTCGCGCGACAGCTGTTCCTGGTCGGTCAATTTGACGAAGGCGTCGGCCAGCAACTCCAACCATTTTCGGCACGCATGTTGTTTGATGCCATCCACGACGCGGTAGGCTGACGGGGCTTCGGATCGGCGGCGATCGTCAGCATCGTCTCCGATGCCGCCTTGAACAGCACGTCGTAGACCGCCGCCTTGTTCTGGAATGCGATGTCGGCGACCTCGGCGGGGAGCGTGAATACGACGTGGAAGTATCCGACCGGCAGCAGGTCGGCCTCGCGCTCGGCAAGCCACCGAGATCGAGCACCGGCGTGTATTCGCCCGTGCGGCGCCAGACGCCTCGCACTTTTCCATTCTCCCGATCCCGCCTCGGATCGAACATCAGCCCCTCGAAGTGATCAAGGAACGCCTCTGCCGATGCGGCATCGCTGAAGCAATGGAGCCGATAGGTTTCATATTTGCGGTTCGGCCATATCGCCTGTACATAGCGCGTCTGGTGCTTAAGCCCTCGTTCCTGGCAGAACTTCGCGATCATGGTGAAGTTCCGGTCGGTGCAGAGATCATCCGGCAGCGCAATCTGGTGCGGCCAGTCGCGGTCGATCACCGATGGCGTCGGTGAGCCCCGACTGCGTTTGACCACTATTCGAAATGCATTGATTGGCCGCGCATCATTGCCAGCGTCAGCGCGATTGCGGGATTTGCCGGCGGCTTCTCCATATGCAAGGTGCCGTCGAAATCACGCCATGCCGCCATGCGCAATTCATCATCGTCATCGCTGGCCGCCGGGTCGGGGGGCATCACAGGGGTCCCGGTCGATCTCGATTGTCCAGTCCTTGAGCGCTTTGCGAGCATCTCTTCGACCTGGGCAAGGTCGCTGGTGAAGAGGGGGATACGGTCTCCAGCTCCGAAAGCGGCTCAACCCGGTCCAGGGTCGGCCGCTCGGGAACCCAACCGAGAACGAACGCAATATCGAAATCGATCTGGCGGTCCGGGCCGCTCGTGATCTCCAGCCGCTTGACGACGTCAGGATAGAGCTGCTTCCGTTCTGGCCAGCTATCTGGAACCGCTTCGGCTTGCAGCTTCGTCCGAGGAACGTTGATCAGTTCCATGACCTGATGGTGTGGAACTTCCGGCCATCCAGCACAACATGCGGTCACCGCGGCCTTGTCGGCCTCCATCCAGACTGTGGCGGTCCGATCTTCGTCCTCGGTAGGCTTGTCGTCTTCAGGAAAGCCTTTGAAATCCCAGCCTTCCAACGCGAACAGTCCTTCCGCGCCTTGCAAAGCCATAATGCCGGCGCGTTCAAATACTGCTTCGGCTGCCGCGATTCCACGTGCGAGCTCTTGGGGTGTTGCGTCGTCAATGTTCAAGCGAAGTTCCATGGTTCGCCTCCTATAACCTAATCCTGCCGATGCGAACAAAATGAGAACAAAGAATCAAGCGTCCCCTTGACGAGGGAGGAATATGTTCCTTATTTCAGCGTGATCTGGAGCAGCAAAGGGACGGGCCCGGCGTCAATCGCGCTGGCCGGCGACGCTATGGAAACAACCGCGGAAGACAATTTTCGGATCGAGGTCTGGGAGCGCGAGGAGCAGGCTTTGGCAGAAACCATTTCGCTCCCCCGATTCAACGGTGAGCCAGGCAGCCTGGCAGGCCGCCATCCGGCGCCGCCCGGGCATGCTGCTGATCCACTACAACAGCCGACATGTGATGGAGAAAATCCTGACACCAGGCGAGGTCAAGATCCCACCGCAGGCCATGGTCGATGGCAGCGTTCACGCGGGCCTGGATGTGGCGCTCGGCGATCTTCGCGAATGGCATGTATTGCGGGCTTGGTGCAGATCGTGTTCGCACCATGCAACGGTAAAGCCTGCCGGGCTCATCAAGCGCTATGGAAAGGGCGCTCTGTTCAGTTCGGTCGAGCGAGCACTTTTTTGCACGAGTTGTGAGAGAGGCGGGCCTGTCAGGTTGGAAATTCACAAGCTGCCACGCAATTGAGGGGTGAAGGGATCCACGACCTCATCGATTTCGTCCAGGCCAACTCGGCTCTGGTTTGGGACAATCCGATCTCGGTCAGCGGCCGGACTGTCGAGGGCCGGAAATCCCGCGCCATCTCCGCGGTCGGCGTCGACTAAAATATGCGGACCACCGCGGACGGGGACAGTCGGTCCCGCGTCCCGTCCTGCGGCCGGCGCTATGCTGACGCTCCTACGGCTGTCCCGTTCACCGCCCGCGGCGGGGGCGAATTTCCTCCGTCCTGCGCGCGACAATGGTCCGCTGTTGCGGCCGCGCGCAGGACTGCGGCTTATACGCCTTTATTCCTTTGAGCGCCGACGGTCACCGGCGCGGGATGCTTGGGCATGGAACCGAATCCCAGGCAGGGTATTGAATCGGACTATGTATCCGAGTTCCGCATGTCGGCTGTAGACGGCACCCTCAGTAAAAGCCGCGCACGGCGCAGAGACTCAGAATCTGTCCCTACATATCGGCTCCCGAAGTTTCGTCCCTTCCAGCTATGCACGCTGACAGACCACATACCGGTGGGCGGGGATTGGCTCTTCGAGATGAAGTTCGACGGCTATCGTGCCCAAGTCGCCATCTCCGGCTCGAATGTCGTCGTCTATACCCGCAATGGCCACGACTGGACCCGACAGTTCAAGGTCATCTTGCCGCCGCTTCAGAATCTGACCAAAGGCGCGGTTCTGATCGATGGTGAGATCGTTGCCATCGACAGCCAGGGCCGTACGAACTTCTCCATGCTGAAAACCGGCATTGCCGCGGGTATGCTCCTCAAGTTCTACGCCTTCGATCTGCTTGAATTGGATGGCGAAGATCTGTCGAACCAGCCGCTCCTCGAACGCAAGGCGCGACTTGAGTCCCTGCTGGGCGCGCGCCGCCCTGACGACAGCCTGCAATTCTCCAGCCACATCGTCGACCAAGGCAGAAGGGTGTTTGACGCCATGTGCCAGGGCGGTCACGAAGGCGTCATCGCCAAGCGCGCCGACAGCCCCTACGTCGGCGAACGCACCTGGGGTTGGCTCAAGATCAAGTGCACGAAGCGACAGGAATTCGTTGTCGGCGGCTATCGCCCAAGTGACACGGGGCGTGGCATGGCATCGTTGATCCTCGGCACTTACGACAATGGCCAGCTCATTTATCGCGGCCGCGTCGGCACGGGGTTCACCGAGGCGATGCGCAAGGACATCCTCGCGAAGCTCGAGAAACGCCGTGTTGAGAAACCGGCTTTCGCCTCCGTTCCGAGAGACATTGCCCGACGTGCCAAATGGGTGAAGCCCGAGCTTGTTGCAGAGGTTACCTATGCCGAAGTGACACCGGACGGCAGCTTGCGGCATCCAAGCTTTGAGGGCATGCGCGAAGACAAGCGCGCCGACCAGGTGGTGATGGAAATGCCGAAGACGCCGGCAACTCTTGGCTCCGCCAATCTCGATCCGGGAATCGGCAAGGAGATCGCCGCTGCTGTCGGCGTCAAGCTGACGCATCCAGACAAGGTCATGTATCCAGGCACCAAGGTGACCAAGGCAACGCTCGCCGCCTACTACGCCGTGGTCGCCGAGAAGATGCTGCCGCACATCCAGGATCGGCCGCTGTCGCTGGTGCGCGATACCGACGGCGACCTGCAGCAGACCTTCTTTCAGAAGCACAGACTGCCAGGCATGCCCAAGGCTATCCATGACGGCCAGCTGGAGAAGATGTCCGGTAAGGAAAGCCGCATCTTGTGGGTCGATGACCTGGCTGGGTTGATCGCAGGTGTCCAGATGAACGTGCTCGAATTCCACATCTGGGGAAGCCGTCGCCAGCAGCCGGATCTGCCGCACCGCATGATCTTCGACATCGACCCCGACGAGGCCTTGGGCTTTGCTGCCGTCAAGCAGGCAGCCCTCGACATTCGAGGCATTCTGGAAGCGCTTGGACTGCAGTCGTGGCCGTTGCTGTCCGGCGGCAAGGGCGTTCATGTGGTCGTCCCGCTCCTGCCGAAGGCAGACTGGGACGAGGTCAAGAGCTTCTGCCAAGACTTCGCCGAACTGCTGGCCCGCACAGATCCGTCGCGCTTCGTCGCCAACATGAGCAAGATGAAGCGCAAGGGCCGAATGTTTCTCGATTACCTGCGCAACGGCCAGGGCTCCACTGCAATCTGCCCCTGGTCGACTCGGGCACGCGCGGGGGCGTCGTGCGCGGTGCCCGTCAGCTGGGATGAGTTGCCCACCTGCGAAAGCGCCAACGGTTTCGATGTTTTCGCCGCCGCCGCGCGGGCTCAGTTGCCCGAAGCCTGGGAAGGATATTTCGACGTCGAACAAACGCTTACCGACCGCATCCGCCACGCAGTCCGGTAGTACAACGATACTAGATGGTCAGCGACATTTGCTGATTTGGCGCGGACCGCCTTTGCCCCAAGTTCGGGAGCGTCCCCCTTCGAGGCCCCGGCCACGCCCTCTAGAGTGAGAGTACGGACCGGTTTGCCGTGACGGGTTGAGAGCTGGAGGAGAGGCCTCCGGGGCCCGTCGCGGAGAAACGCGATGTCCAGACATTACGCTCGCGCCGGCGCCGACCGGACAAGCCTCTATGACGATATTACGAACAAGATCATCGCCGAGCTGGAAGCTGGGCACTTTCCCTGGGTGCAGCCCTGGGGCACGGCGGCGACGCAAGCATCCCTCGCCATGCCGGCCAATGCCGCCTCTGGCCGCGCCTATTCGGGGATCAACGTGCTAATCCTGTGGGGTGCGGTCGTCGAGCATGGCTTTCCCGTCCAGGGCTGGCTGACTTTCCGCCAGGCGCTATCGCTGGGCGGCCATGTCCGCAAGGGCGAACACGGAACCACCGTCGTCTATGCTGACCGCTTCATCCCTGACGACGAGAAGAATCGCGCGCGGGAGACCGGCGAGGCAGCCCAGGCGATACCGTTCCTGAAGCGCTTCACCGTGTTCAACGTTGCGCAATGCGAAAATCTGCCCGACGATCTGGCGGTGTTTCCGCCCGCACCAGAGCCCGGACTGATCGAACCGGCTGTCGACGCACTGATCAAGGCGACAGGGATCGATTTCCGCATCGGCGGCAATAGCGCCTATTATGTGCCGGCGCACGACTACGTGCAGGTGCCACCTCCGCAGGCGTATTTCCAGACCATCGACTGGCACCGCACCGCCCTGCACGAGCTTGGGCATGCGACCGGCCATCCCTCCCGCGTCGGCCGTGACCTCGGCGGCGCCTTCGGCACAAAGCGATATGCTTTCGAGGAACTGGTCGCCGAAATGAACGCGGCCTTCTGCTGCGCCTCGCTAGGTATTGTGCCGACCGTGCGCCACGCCGATTACCTGGCCTCCTGGCTCGAGGTCCTGCGCGAAGACAACCGCGCCATCGTGCGTGCCGCCTCCCAGGCCAGCAAGGCGGCCGACTGGTTGCTCGCCTTCCTGCCGCAACCTGACGGTGCAGCCAGGGCAGACCGGGCCGACGTCGATGAGGCCGAGATCGAGAGGAGGGCGGCATGATCGTTCTCACCGAGGAACTGCGCGTGCCTGCTCGCTACGGCCGCGGGCGCGACGCCGAACACGTACCGGTCGTGAAGTTCTTCAATCCACTCGGCGAAGGAGCCTGACTCGCAACCGCGCTGGATGCCGATGGCGACACCATGTTCGGTCTCGCCGATCTCGGCTATCCGGAGCAGGGCAGTTTCTCGTGTCCTTGAGATGACTTCGATCCGGCTGCCCTTCGGCATGGGCATCGAGCGCGACATCCTCTTTGGCACCGACCTGCCGATTTCGGTCTGGGCAGAGGCCGCCCGCCGGGTCGGAAACCTTCGCGAGCCGAACGCATCTCTACCACGCCGCCCAGCATGGCCGGGACGGCAAGTGAGATCTCACCTTGAAATCCGCAAAGCCGCAGATGCGCAAAGTCGTGTCTGCGGCCCTGTCCCCCTCTGGATCTTCGGTGTGCGGCGCAGTCCTAGAGTGAGAGGGCTGCGCCCGTCTTTTTTGACGGGGTTGGAGGTCGAGAGAGTCTCGGTCGCCCCGTCGCGGAGATAATCCCATGGCTACGCCCAAGCAGACGATCACCCTCAACGCTTCACGTGACATCCCCTTCAACAAGCTGATGCTGAGCCAGTCCAATGTCCGGCGCATCAAGCGCGGGGAAACGATAGAGGACCTCGCCGCGTCGATCGCACGGCGCGGCCTGCTCCAGAACCTCTCCGGCCGTGCTGGATGGCGAGGGTAACGAGACCGGCATGTTTGAGGTGCCGGCTGGCGGGCGCCGCTATCGCGCGCTGGAACTGCTGGTCAAGCAGAAGCGCATGATCAAGACCGAGCCAGTTCCCTGCGTTGTCAGCGACGCTCACAGCGCGGTCCCGATCGAGGAGGATTCGCTGGCCGAGAATTTTCAGCGCGAAGATTTACATCCGCTCGACATGTTTCGCGCCTTCCAGACCCTTCACGACCAGGGCGCAAGCCATGAGGAGATTGCGGCACGCTTCTTCGTCTCCGCAACATTCGTGCAGCAGCGCCTGAGGCTGGCCAGGGTTTCGGCCAAGCTGCAGGAGGTTTACGAGCAGGATGGCATGCAGCTCGAGCAACTCATGGCCTTTACCGTGACCGACGATCACACGCGTCAGGAGCAGGTCTGGGAGGCGCTCGAAAACTCCTGGTCGAAGGAGCCGCAGCAGATCCGGCGCCTGCTGAGTCAACTGAAGGTGTTCCGGGAAGTCTTGCGGGCCGGATCGACAAGGCGAGCGGCGGCAGCGCGCGGGATAAGCCAGCCGGCTGTCAGTCAACACGTGAAGCAACTCGAGATCACGCTCGGCATCACACTCTTCAAGAGATCAGTCAACCGCATCGTCCCCTTGCAGGAAGCCTGGGAACTCCTGCGAAACGTAGAACTTGCCCTGACGTCGCTCGATCGCCTGGAGGCGTCGATCTTCGCTATGAAGAACGAGGAAAAGCAACGGATTGCGATTGCCGCGCCCTCTGTTTTCGGCTTCGTGACCTTGCCCAAGGTCGTGGCGATTATCCACTCAAAGACCGCTTCGAATGTCAGATCGGCGAGCACATCCTGGCTGGGCGCGCGGATCTCGGAATCTCGAGATTGCCCCTGGATCCACGCCTGTTTGAGTGGGCGCCGCTTGGATCCGCACGAAACGTATGCATCTTTCATCCCGACCACCGCTTTTCAAAACAGACCTGTATCGAGGCGCAAGACCTGGCAGGCGAAACGATCGTCGATATCGATCCCCAGTTCGCGGCCCACCAAATGAACTTTAATGCCTTGCGCTTCGCCGGCGTTGAGCCAGACATACTGGTGGAATTCGATTGCAACGGTCACGAAGACGGATACGTTTCGGCTGGCCTGGGCATTTCGATAACCAATGAGATCATTGCGCGTGAATACGCGGCATTTCATCTCGAAGCAAAACCGGTGGAACCGTCCGCGCTCTATCACTACGTTGCGATTTGGCAGAAGGGCAGGACCTTTTCGAACGCACTGAATGTGTCGCTCGAGGCAATCATCGCCGCGTTTTCCGAGATGCCGTCGGCTAGAGGGGGATCATCCCTTGAGGGCTAATGTACTCGGCAGCGGCTGCCATGGAACAAGAGGCAGGGTTCTTTCTGACGGAAGGCGATCGCTCCGCGCCCTTGAACAGAATGCGGGCTTTTGTGCAAAATAGCCCGGATGTCAGGTTGTCTTGATGCCGATCTTGCGGCGCTTGGCCGGCGCCGGCAACGTTACGGGTTCAGGCTCTACGGCCTTCCGTCCCAGGCCGATCGCCTTCGCCATCGCGGATCGCACCGCGGCATAGTTCGGCGCAACCATTGGGTAATCGGAGGGCAGGCCCCATTTCGCGCGGTACGCATCTGGCGTCAGATCGTAGTGGGTGCCTAAGTGCCGCTTGAGCGATTTAAACTTCTTGCCGTCTTCCAGACAGATGATGAAATCGGGCGTCACCGATTTCTTGATCGGGATAGCGGGTGTAGGCTTCTCTTCCGCTTTGGGTGGGCGCGCGCCCTGCAGCTTGCTGATCGCCTCATAGGTATCGGCAATTACGCGGGCGAGTTCCGCAACTGGAACCGGGTTATTGCTGACATAGGCGGAAACGATGTCAGCGGTCATCTCCAGCAATTCCACGTCGGACTCGATAAGATCTTCAGGCATTTGGCCGACCTTTCATCTGCTCTTCAGGTGCCGTAGCCCGATCTGCGTCAGCAGCCTCGCTACAGCAAAGCGCACCAGGTGCACAAGACAAGAAGTTACGATGGAACGCGGCTGGCGCATGGGTCAGGAAACTCTGCATGAACCAGTTCGGGCGCGGCACCGCACAGCAATGAAGGTGTAAGCGCAATTGGGCAGGAGGGCGGACCCGCCATAATCCGTCGTGCGCTGGCAATTCGCCGGGAGATTGCCAAGCGGAAGGTTATGGAGAAACTGCCAACGGAGGCGGTGCGTCAAGGCTACGCGGTCCACGAAAATTTCGGGCGCTCTGTTTCTCTGGATGAGCTTAAGGGCAGAGAGCGGCAATAGGTGATCGCAACCAACCCCTCCGCCGCTCGTTCACCTATGCCCAAATTTTGAAATGGTGCGGACGCGGAGCCCTGCCTGAGCCTGGCCCGACCGAGTGATGCCCCCATCTCCCGATCGAACCGCACCGCGTCCTTGTGGTCGGCTTACCATGCCGTCAACGCCCGGGAAACGTCGCGTAAGGTAAAATGCCGGTGAACGATGAGCGCAACCAGCCCTCCGCCGCTCGTTGACCTATGCTGGGTTGATTCCTAGCCACTCCAAGACCCGCCCACCCATGCTTATGTCGGGTGTGGGCCTTTTTGATCACATTAGCGGAACCTAATATTTAGGCACTGGTTTCTCTGGCGGCAGCACCCCTCGCTGCTGGTCAAGGTGCGCGACCCTTGGCCGGGCCCGCCTTTGCCCCGAGCTTGGGCGCGGGCCTACTCTCGGGCTTCCGTCGCCGGGCGTTTGATTCAGCCGTCCAATCCAAAATTGTGCCAGCCTGATCTTGCAATCAACTGCTCTGCCAAGATACCAAGCCGGTGCTGGGTAGATCCTAGCCAGTCCTAGCTATGCCCGTCAGCCGAAAGGTTGGCGGGCTTTTTAATCGAATGTTCACCGGTGCCAGTCATCATTACGGAGCGGCTATGTTACAATACCGCCCTACAAAAGCCCGTCGCTTTCCCCCGAAGCGACGGGCTTTTTGCATGGGACGACCACGCAGATAGGGATAGCCGCGAGCTGCCAACGCACGGAACCGGCCGTGCCTCTTGTCGTGGAACCTGATGGGCACGGGGGGTCGGCGCGCGTGCCTATCATCCGATCACCCGCTCAGAAATTTCTACCAAATATTCCCGACCCACATCAGGCTTCCCTGATGGTGTCCCTACGGTACGACTTGAGGAAGGAAGCGGATGAGTCCTGGATGGTGTTCGACGTGTTCACCGGGCTGCCGGCTGTGTACGAAGGCCACCAAGCCGTCGACCTCGACATGGAGTATGCCGATGATCTCGTGGTCTTCCTGAACGCTGTCGACCGGAAACGTAGGGTGGGTCGCCCGTGGTGACCTCTGATGGGAACCATACCGTCTCTGCAGTTTTAAGCGAGCCTTTTATGCGGCCGGCTTCAGGGCTGCCCTCAGCAGCATGCCGAAAAGGTCGCGTGGCTCGTCGGGATCGGCCAGCAGATCGAGCTCCTCGTAGAGGCCGGTCGCTTGCAACTGGTCGCGCACATAGCGCAGGGCCGAAAAATCCTCGATGGCGAAGCCGACGGAATCGAACAGCGTGATCTGCTTGGCGTCTCTCCGGCCTTGCACCTTGCCGGCGATTACTTGCCAGAGTTCGGTCACCGGATGGTCGAGATCCAGCTGCTGGATCTCGCCCTCGATGCGTGTCTGCGGCGGGAACTCGACGAAAATGTCGGAGCGCAGCAGGATGTCCTTGTGGAGTTCGGTCTTGCCGGGGCAATCGCCGCCGACGGCGTTGATGTGGACGCCGGAGCCGACCATGTTGTCGGTGAGGATGGTGGCGCACTGTTTGTCGGCGGTGACGGTCGTGATGATCCCGGCCCCTTCAACCGCTTCCTGCCCGGATGCGCAGATGGTGATGTCAAATCCCATGCCAGCCAGGTTCTTCGCGCATTTCCGCGAGGCGGATCGATCGATGTCGTAGAGCCTGAGCCTGTCGATGCCGGTCAGCGCCTTGAAGGCGATCGCCTGGAATTCCGATTGGGCCCCATTGCCGATGATGGCCATGGTGCGCGCGCCGCCCGGCGCCAGATACTTGGCCGCGACAGCGGATGTGGCGGCGGTACGCAGCGCCGTCAGTATGGTCATCTCGGTGAGCAGCATCGGGTAGCCGCTACCGACATCGGCGAGCACGCCGAAGGCCGTCACCGTCTGCAAACCCTGGCGCATGTTCTTGGGATGGCCGTTGACATATTTGAAGCCATAGAGCCGCCCATCGCTTGTAGGCATCAGTTCGATGACCCCGTCATGGCTGTGCGATGCGATGCGAGGCGTTTTGTCGAAAAGTTCCCAGCGACGGAAGTCTTGCTCGATGTAGCCGGCGAGCTCGGTCAGGAAGCGCTCGACGCCGATGGCGTTCACCAGCTTCATCATCCGGTCGACGCTGACGAAGGGGACGATGTTCAACTTTGCCGTGGCCATGATCAAAAGCTCCCGGAATGGCTGCGGGTGGGGCGGTCCATGATGCGGCGGCCCATCAGGCTCGCCGTCAGGTCGACCATCAGCGTCGCAGTTCGGCCACGCTCATCCAGAAAGGGATTCAACTCGACCAGGTCGAGGCTGGAGACGAGGCCGCTGTCGGACAGCATCTCCATCACCAGATGCGCCTCGCGGAAAGTCGCGCCGCCGGGAACCGTGGTGCCGACAGCCGGCGCAATGGACGGGTCGAGGAAGTCAACGTCGAGGCTGACATGCAGCAGCCCGTCCTCTGCAGATACCCGCGCCAGAAAGGCGCGCAGCAGCGGCGCGATGCCATGCTCGTCGATGGCGCGCATGTCGTGCACGGTCACGCCCGCCTGGTTGAGCGCGTGACGCTCGGCCGGGTCGACACTGCGCAGGCCCATGGTGCAGATGCGCTTGGGATCGACCGCAGCCGGCAGATCCGGAAAATAGCCGCTAAAACCTGGCTGGCCGCTGGCGTAAGCGAGCGGAACGCCGTGCAGATTGCCGCTGGCGGTGGTGTCGAGCGTGTGGAAGTCCGGATGCGCGTCGAGCCACAGCACGAACAGCGGGCGTCCGGCTTCGGCAGCGCGGCGGGCGATGCCAGACACGGTCCCAGCGGATATCGAATGGTCGCCGCCGAGAAAGATCGGCATGGCATTCTCGCTCGCGGCGTAGGCGGCGTGAGCAATCGCGGATGTCCAGGCTGATATCTCGGGCAAGGCCTTCAGCGCCAAATTGCCATGCACGACGCGCCTCGCCGGAATTGCCTGGACGGCCCCCATATCCTCGACAGCGTGGCCGAGGCCGGACAGCACTTCAGCAAGTCCGGCCGTCCTGAGCGCACTTGGCCCCATCTCACATCCCATCCTGCCAGCGCCATCCTGCACTGGCGCCCCGACGATTCTACAACGCATTGTCTTGTTTTCCCGCTGACCAAGTTCGAATGACCCGCGAGGAGATCATGGCGAGCCGGCGATATGAACAGGCAGAATTGGCAATTCGAAAAGCATTGTTTATCGTAATAGCAGCGAAATTGGCCAAAATGGTAATCCCGATGGATGCGCTGGACGAACGGCTCGTGACCTTGCTTCGGCATGATGCGCGGCGCAGCGTGTCTGACCTCGCCGTCGACCTCGGCGTCTCGCGCGCCACAGTCAGGGCACGGATGGAGCGGTGGAGCGATCCGGCGACATCATCGGCTACACGGTGGTGCTGCGCGCCGACGCCGTTGATCAGCGCATCCGAGGTATCATGCTGATTGAGATTGAGGGCCACGCCGCTGACCGCGTGGTCCGGGCGCTGGGCGGCTTCCCTGAAGTCTCGACCATCCACACCACCAATGGCCGCTGGGACCTGGTGGTCGAGCTCGGGACCGCATCACTGACCGATTTCGATGCGGTGCTGCGGCGCATCCGGCTCATAGCCGGCATAACGGGCAGCGAAACTAGTCTGCTCCTGGCGACGCCGCGCACGACCCGGGCACGACTAGCTTAAAATCCGATCAAGGCCGACTGTGCGGGCGAGTGAGATGCAAACCAGCGCTTCTAACGATGCAGAGCTTCTCGGCCGGCCAGTTTCTGTTCGCCGTGAGCCCGACCGAAATAGGGTAGGACGATAGCCGCTCACAGCTAGCCAACCTCACAGATCAACGCAAGTTCATCGCCGACAACTCCGCCACGCTGATGCGGGTTGGTGACGCTGGCAGTCCTAAGACCATTGCTGGATCTTATAATGCCCAGCGATCCGGAGGCCGTATTCGATCTCGCCTTTCACTAGGCTGCCCTCGCAACTCGGATCGTGTGCAGGGTTTCCGCTTGATATGCGAATATCGACGCAACATCTTCCAATCCTTGTGCCCCGTGACCAAAGCGACTTGTTCTATCGTGAAGAACCTTTTGACACTCACATCTATGCGGCGCGCGCTGCCAACAGCGCGTGGAGAGCCTCCGGCTTCAGATGGGTGTAGCGCTTCAACATTTTCCCGTCCTTGTGCCCAGTTACCAGCGCAACTTGTTCGATCGTGAATCCGGCCTCGAAAAGCCGACTCGTTCCTTCGTGCCGCAAATCATGAAAATGTAGGTCGTGGATGCTCAGGTCAGTGCATCCCCGACGGAAGGCGGTGCCGACTGACCTATGATTGAATGGGAAAATTCGATCATCGTCGTTGCTACGCTTTGCCCGCTGCTCCTCGACAATGGCCCATGCATCGTATCCAGTTGCCGCGAATAGCGGTATGCGCTGATTGTTGCCGTTCTTGTTCCGAGGGTCTTTCCGATCACGGATAAGAAGCATCCGCGTGCGAGATTCCAGGTCGGACCAACGCACCTTGCAGATCTCCTCCTGGCGCATCGCGGTTGCGACGGCGAAACGTATGATCTGGCTAAGCGGAGCAATTTGACGAGGGTTTGCATCGAAGTGACCGATGAGCCTGTCGAGTTCATCCTGCGTCGGCCGTCTGTCGCGCTGGTGGCCTTTCCCAATGAGGCCAAGTCTCTTGAGGGCGATACGCGCGAGATCGACTGGTTCGACCTTGACGGGCAGGCCGTGAACTGCAGCGGCATGAGCCAGAATGAGTTTTATAGAGCCGATGTCGATACCGAGAGTCATCGGTCCGGCGCCTTGGTCGGCCCGGTCCCGACCAAAACGAATGAGCCGTTCGCGATCCAGGGCTACTATTTTGCACTTCCCCAGATGTCTTCGGAGCATATCGAGGGCTGCGGCCTTGGAGCGGCGAGGGGACTTGCCTACATCGCACATGTCGTCGATATGAAGGTCGATGAGTTCGCCGAAGGTTTTCAGGCGCGCTATACGGGACTTTGTCGGCGTCTCACCGCGATCGACTTGGCGCTCGGTTTCGGTTGCCCAGCGTCGTGCGTCCTCAGAAAGGTCTCGCTGGCGTAGCGACCTTTGCGACGGACTTGCACACGCCAGGAGCCGGACGAGAGTTTTGTGTAGGTGGCCATTTTTTCGTGTGCGCTCCGTGTGCACTGAAAGATCGAAACGTGGCGAAAAGGGTCGTATTCTGGCGTAAAGTGGCGTGGCCGCGCTTGCGTCTACCAAATTGATGTTAAAGAAAAAATGCTGAAAAATCAAGACCATAGCCTGGCTATTGCACCCATGCTGGATGGGGCGGAATAGTAATAAAATCCGATAGTTACGAGATGTTGCGTGCAAAAATCGCACACGTTCTGCTTCCCTTCTTTTTTCGTTCCCCCGACGGAGCCGCCGATAGCCCTTTTCGGACGCTCTTCTGCCGACGATATTGACCGCGCCAACGCGGATGTCCGCCGAGATATC
>NZ_JAMYMV010000075.1:0-27402 GCF_040318715.1 Mesorhizobium sp. M1050
GGGGGGTCTTTTTTGTCCCCCGACCCACCCCGGTTTCCGCCCCCCGCAACCCACCACACAACTGCCCCCCGCCCCCCCCCACCCCCAAAAACCCCCACGGGGTGCCGTTGGGGCACCCCCCCCGCTTTCTGATCTTTAACAGCGTGGCATCTTCACGAAAATTCCCACACGCAATCCCGCCAAAGCGCCGTCCCATGCCGTTTACGCGAAACCGGCATGCTTTTGTACGACACGGCGAAGAATTTTGTGGCTCAGAAGTACCGGCGACGCGCGCGGCTCTCGGTGAGTTCGCGGACCGCTTCACGGAATTCGCGCAGGCTGGCGCGGATTTCCTCGATCGGCGCTTGCGGTTCGACATCCTCCGCGGCCTGCCGCGCCTCTACCGATGGCTGGCGAGGCTGGGATGACTGCTGCGGCGGGAAGGGCGGAGGCGCAGGGGCAGGCTGAGGCGGATAGGAGGGCTGGCCGGCATTGGGGGCCGACGTAGATTGCGGACGTGGATAGTCTGGCTGCTGTATGTAGGCCAAAGGCTGCGCGTAGGGATAGAGTTGCGGGCCCGAATACGCTCGCGGCGGCACCATTTGCGGAGGCTGAGGCGGCTGCGCCATCTGCGGCGGAAAGGGAGAATGGCCGCCGGGCTGGAAAGGCGGCGGGTAAGCAGCGGGAACTGGCTGCCGAGGCGCAATGGCCGGCGCCGACTGCGAATAGGGAGAGTACGTCGGATCTTGCGTTGATATCGCGTTTTCAGCGGATACCCAACCGTGGGTATCGAAGGGCTCCTCCGGGACCGGCTTGCGGGACACGGCCTTATGCAACCACGACAGCAACGCTCGGACCCGGCCGGGCTGTGTCTGTGGCTGTGGCGTGGTTTGCGCATGGTTCATCGACGAGGCCGACTCATGGCCAGCCTGATACCCGCCTGTCGCAGGCGACAGCTTCGGGTTCGTTGGCGTTTCGCGTTGTGAACGGGCGAGACGATGACGCGTGGCGGCATCCTCGCGCCATGACGGGTCCGCCCGGTCTCCGATCGAGACCAGGGATGCGTCGGGTTCGTCGCCACGCACAGCCTGGCCAAGCGCCAGCAACGAGCGCTCGCGCTTCCAGTCTTCGCGGTTTTCCCTGTCGACCATCGTCTGGAACTCTACTCCTTGGCGACCTGCGAACGCGATTGGCCATTCGTTAAGCCACGCTAAACAGGCATGGAAAACAAAAAGTTAATTTTTCGCGCCGACAGAGCGGTCTCCCTCTGTAATTGCATCTATTTGCAAAACACGCTGCGGCCGATGGCATTGCATGATCCCAATCGCAGCACGCGATCTCCCGTTCGTCCTGACGGGGGCTTCCCCAGGGAACAGCCAGCGTCTATGTGAAGGCCTTGCTTCGGAGGCTTTCGATGACGATCAGGCTTGTTCTCGCCGGCTGCGGCAATATGGGTTACGCCATGCTCTCGGGCTGGCTGAAATCCGGCAAGCTTGCGCCGTCGGCGGTTTTCGTGGTCGAGCCCAATGCCGATCTGCGCAATCGCGCCGCAGCGTTGGGTTGCGCCACATCAGCCGATGCCGATGGCATTCCGGCCGATGCCGTGCCCGATCTGGTCGTCATTGCGGTGAAGCCGCAGGTGATCCGCGATGTCACCGCCGCCTACAAGCGCTTCGCCGATGGCCGCACCACCTACGTCAGCATCGCCGCCGGCACGCCTACCGCCACCTTCGAGGACATCCTGGGCACACTTGCGCCGGTTGTGCGCTGCATGCCCAACACGCCGGCGGCGATCGGCAAGGGCATGATGGTGGTGTTTTCCAATCCCCTGGTTTCCGACGACACCAAGCGTTTCGTCGCCGACCTTTTGTCGGCAAGCGGCGAAGTGACCACCATCGACGACGAGGGCCTGATGGACGCGGTGACCGCCGTGTCGGGATCGGGCCCGGCCTATATCTTCCATTTCATCGAGGCGCTGACCGTGGCAGCCGAGAAGGCCGGCCTGCCGACGGCAACCGCCAAGCTACTCGCCATGCAGACCGTCTACGGCGCCGCCTCGCTAGCCGCCGAAAGCGGTGAGGAGCCGGGCGTGCTGCGCCAGCAGGTCACCAGCCCCAAGGGGACGACGGCCGCGGCGCTGGAGGTGCTGATGGGTGAGGACCGGCTGACGCGCCTTCTCACAGAGGCGGTGGAGGCTGCGCGGCTGCGGTCGATCGAGCTGGGCAAATAGAGCTCAGTTCGCCCCATACAGCATCTCGTCCTGCAGCCGGCGCAAGGCGAACAGCCTCGTCGTCTGGTCGGGTACGGCATTATCCGCAGTCAGCAATTCGCCTTTCCTGACCGGCTTCAGCACCCTGCCGCCTTCGAGCAGGCCGACCGGCACGGCGCGCTGGGCACGGGCTTCGCCGACGGTCATGGTCCAGGAGCGGTAGCAAGTCTCGCCGATCGCATCGAACGTCTCGCCGGCGGCGAGGTCACGCTTGGCGACGGCGCACACTTCGGCTACGGGCCTTGGCAGCGGCACCATGTCGGGCTCGCCGAAAAGCACGATGCGGGCAGCGGTCAGCGGCACCTCCAGCGAAGTCAGGTGATAGGGCCGGAACAGGCTGTAATAGGGGCCGTGGCCGATATGCAGATCGTCCATGCGCTCGATGATGCGCGGATGGGTCGCCTCGACGATGACGAAGACGCCGGGCGCGACGCCCTTGCCGACCGTGTAGTCGACAACGCCTTTCTTCAGCAACAGACCGCCATCCTCGCGCGGAATGAGCACTTTGGCGAGATCGTCGCGGTCGGCCCTAGGGCCGTGCATGCCGGGCACATCGGGCACTAGCCCGGTAGCGTTGGCGATGGCGCACATCTCGACCATGGTCTTGGAACCGTCGACGAACTCGACCAGCATGCGCGGGTTCATGTTACGGCGGATCGCTTCCTCGCGGTAGTCGTCCGGCACGGCATCGTGGTTGAGCGGGTTGTTCTTGCCCTTGCCGGCCGAGACGATGGTTAGGCCGAGCGCCGACGCAAACTCGATCAGCTCCATGCAGCTCGACGGCTCGTCGCCGGCGCCCACTGAATAGACGACGCCAAGCCGGTCGGCTTGCTGCTTGAGATAGCAGCCGATGGTGACGTCGGCCTCGACGTTCATCATCACCAGATGCTTGCCGTGTTCCATCGCCATCAGGTCGAAATCGGCGGCGACACCCGGCTTGCCGGTGGCGTCGATGACGACATCGATCAACGGATTGGTGACCAGCATCTCGTTCGAAGTGATGGCGATCTTGCCGTTCTCGATCGCCGCGGTGACTTTCGACGCGGTTTCGGCTTCGACCGCCATCGCCTCGTCGCCATAGGCAATGCGGATGGCATCGCGTGCGGTGTGCGGGCGGCGTGTCGAGACCGCGCAGACCGAAATGCCCGGCATCAGCATGCCTTGCGTGACCAGATCGGTGCCCATTTCGCCCGAACCGATGACGCCGATACGCACCGGGCGGCCTTCGGCGGAACGCCTGGCGAGATCATGGGCAAGGCCGGTCAGGGCGACATTGGTCATGCAGGAATGTCCCAGGTTCTTGAGTTGGACGCGGCAATAGCAGGGAACCGCCCTCTTTTGCCAACGAAACCCTCGGCCGCGGCTTCAGACCACCCTGACGTAGCTCGTCATTCCCGATTTCTGGTGCTCGATGATGTGGCAGTGCAGCAGCCAGTCGCCCGGATTGTCGGCAACGAAGCCGAGCTGGACCTTCTCGTTGGGCTGGATGAGATACGTATCGGAAATCAGGGGCTGAACCTGGCGCGTCGAGGATGACAGCACTTTGAAGCTCATCCCGTGCAAATGCATCGGATGGGATTGCGGCGTCAGGTTTTCCATGTCGATGACATAGCTCCCGCCGAGCTTCAATTCGGCCAACGGCGCAGTCGGATCCGGCGCATCGCCCGGCCAAGGCACCTTGTTGATGGCCCAGAAACTGTAGCCGAGCGAACCGCAGATCCCGTCGCTCGGGACGTTTTCCGCAGTGGCGCTCAGAGCCAGGGAAATATGCTTGGCGCTGGTGAGATCCACTTCCGCTACCGGATTGAGCTCCAGGGGTGCAACATCGCTGATATCACGCTTGAGCGAGCTTCCGGTCGCGCGCAAGGTCGCTAGAATTTTAGGCTTGGTGCCCCTGACATCCCGCAGGCTTACGATCGCACCCTCGCCATCGGGCATGCGGATGGCCAGCTCCATGCGCTGTCCCGGTCCAAGCAGCAAGGCATCGGGGGAAAAACGCTGCGGCACCGGATTGCCGTCAAGCGCCATGACAGTTGCTTCGGCGCCATCGACGCGAAAGGCATAGATGCGCGTGACGTCGGTGATGGCGATCCTGAGCCGCACAAGCCCTCCGGCCGGCGCGTCATATTGCGGCTGGTCGAGCCAGTTGGCGGTGCGCACCGTGCCATAGGTGCCGGTTCTTGCGGCATCGCGCGGCCGGAACTGGTCGATGAACTGGCCGTCGTCACCGAGGCGCCAGTCGCGCAGATTGAGGACGACCTCGGCATCGAATTTCGGATCGTTCGGATTCTCGACCACGATGACGCCTGTGAGGCCGTGGCCCATCTGCTCCAACGTGTTGCAATGCGGGTGATACCAGAAGGTGCCGGCGTCGGGCGGCGTGAAGGCGTAGTCGAAATGATCGCCGGTGTAGACATAAGGCTGAACCAGAAACGGGACGCCGTCCATCTTATTGGGCACGCGAATGCCATGCCAATGAATCGTCGTCGGATCGTCGATCGCGTTGACAAGACGGGCGGCGAAGGGCTCGCCCTTTTTCATTCTGAGCACGGGCGGCATTCCGGCGTTGCCCCAGGTCAGCACATCCCTGGTCTGGCCGATATCCGTCAGCTTTGCCTGGATTTGTGCCGTCTGCAAAACCACCGGCTCAGGCGTGGCAGCCGCCCAGCCGCCAAGCCGACCCATGGCCGAAAGCCCGATCCCGCCCGCGCCGGCGATCGCAGCCGATTTCAAAAGCCGGCGGCGTGTGATCAGGGTCATTCGGCGCTCCAACTGCAAAGGCGACTGCCCGCGAAGGTGTAACCGTCACGCCATGGATCACAAGCCGGCAACCAGTGCAATTCAATTGAAGGCATGCCGCCGCTATTCAGCCGCCTCGGCATAGTGTGCCGGCACGTAGTTGAGGATAGGGCCGAGCCAGCGCTCGACCTCCGCCAATGGCATCGCCTTGCGGCGCGCATAATCCTCGACCTGGTCGCGTTCAACCTTGGCGACGCCGAAATAGTAGCTTTCGGGATGCGACAAATAGATGCCTGACACGGACGAGCCCGGCCACATCGCATAGCTCTCGGTCAGGCTCACGCCCGCATTGCGCTCACCGTCGAGCAGCCGGAACAGCGTGGCCTTTTCGGTATGGTCGGGTTGCGCCGGATAGCCGGGGGCCGGGCGGATGCCGCGATAGGGTTCGCCGATCAGCTCGTCGGGCGCCAACGATTCCTCTTGCGCGTAGCCCCAGTACTCCTTGCGCACCTTCTCATGCATGCGCTCGGCGAAGGCCTCGGCGAAACGGTCGGCCAGCGCCTTGACCATGATCGACGAATAATCGTCGTTCGCCCGCTCGAAACGCTCGGCGATCGCCACCTCCTCGATGCCGGCGGTGACGATGAAGCCGCCGATGAAGTCGAGCTTACCGCTATCCGCTGGCGCGACGAAATCCGAGAGCGCGACATTGGCCTTGCCGTCGCGCTTGGTCAGTTGCTGACGCAGGGTGAAGAAGGTCGCCAGTTCCTGCGAGCGTGCCTCGTTCGTGAACAACTTGATGTCGTCGCCGACGGCATTGGCCGGCCAGAAACCGATGACGCCGCGCGGGGCGAACCATTTTTCGGCGATGATCTTCTTCAGCATCGCCTGCGCATCCTCGAACAACTGGCGGGCGGCGGGTCCTTGCGCCTCGTCTTCGAGGATTTTTGGATAACGGCCCTTCAGCTCCCAGGTCTGGAAGAACGGCGTCCAGTCGATGTAGCGCGCGAGCTCGGTCAGGTCCCAATTCTCGAAGACCTTCACGCCTGTGAAGGACGGCTTCGGCGGCTCATATTCAGACCAATCGATCCGATGCGCATTGGCCCTCGCCTTGGCCAGCGGCAGCCGCTGCTTGTCGGCTTCGGAGCGGGCATGCGCGTCGGCGACCTTCTTGTATTCGGCGCGCACCGTGTCGACGTACTTCGCCTTGCTGTCATTCGACAGCAAGGACGAGACCACGCCGACCGCCCGGCTGGCGTCGGTGACATAGACCGCTTGTCCCTTGGTGTAGCGCGGGTGGATCTTCACCGCCGTGTGCACGCGGCTGGTCGTCGCGCCGCCGATCAGCAGCGGGATGTCGAAGCCTTCGCGCTCCATCTCGGCGGCCATATGCGCCATTTCATCGAGCGATGGCGTGATCAGGCCTGACAGTCCGATGATGTCGACTTGTCTCTCGCGCGCCGTCTGCAGGATCTTTGCCGCCGGCACCATGACGCCGAGATCGATGATCTCGTAATTGTTGCAGGCGAGCACGACGCCGACGATGTTCTTGCCGATGTCGTGGACATCGCCCTTCACCGTCGCCATCAGGATCTTGCCCGCCGTCTGGCGTTCGCCATTGTCGATGCCATTGGCGGCGTTGGCCAACTTCTCGGCTTCCATATGCGGCAGTAGTCCCGCCACCGCCTGCTTCATCACCCGCGCGGACTTCACCACTTGCGGCAGGAACATCTTTCCCGCGCCGAACAGGTCGCCGACGACGTTCATGCCGGCCATCAGCGGGCCTTCGATGACATGCAGCGGGCGCTCGGCGGCAAGCCGCGCTTCCTCGGTGTCGGCGTCGATGAACTCGGTGATGCCGTTGACCAGCGCATGGCTGATCCGCTGTTCGACCGGCAGTTCGCGCCAGGCAAGATCGCGCTCCTTGGCTTCTTGGCCCGCCGCGCCCTTGAAGCGTTCGGCGATCTCCAGCATGCGTTCAGTGGCGGTGCCGCCGGCCTTGGGCACACGGTTGAGCACGACATCCTCGCAGGCCTCGCGCAGCACCGGCTCGATCGTGTCGTAGACGGCGAGCTGGCCGGCATTGACGATCCCCATATCCATGCCGCGCTGGATGGCATGGTAGAGGAACACGGCATGCATGGCCTCGCGCACCGGCTCATTGCCGCGGAACGAGAAGGAGAGGTTCGACACACCGCCGGAAATGTGGACATGCGGCAGCGTCCCGGTGATCTCGCCCGCCGCTTCGATGAAGTCGACGCCGTAATTGTCGTGCTCCTCGATGCCGGTGGCAATGGCGAAGACATTGGGGTCGAAGACGATATCCTCGGGCGGGACGCCGGCCTGTTCGGTCAAAAGCTTGTAGGCGCGGGTGCAGATTTCGACCTTGCGCGCCTTGGTGTCGGCCTGGCCATCCTCGTCGAACGCCATGACGACCACGGCGGCGCCATAGGCGCGCACGAGCCTGGCATGATGCAGGAATGCCGCCTCGCCTTCCTTCATGGAGATGGAGTTGACCAGCGGCTTGCCCTGCACGCATTTCAGGCCGGCCTCGATGATCTCCCATTTCGAACTGTCGACCATCACCGGGACACGGGCGATGTCGGGTTCGGCGGCGACCAGGTTGAGATACTCCACCATCGCCTTCTTTGAATCGATCAGGCCTTCGTCCATGTTGATGTCGATAATCTGCGCGCCATTGGCGACCTGGTCGCGCGCCACGTCGAGCGCGGCGACATAGTCACCCGCCGTGATCAGCTTGCGGAACTTGGCCGAGCCGGTGACATTGGTGCGCTCGCCGACATTGACGAAGGGAATTTCGTCGGTGAGCGTGAATGGCTCCAGTCCGGAAAGGCGCATCTTGCGCTCGATGTCGGGAATGGGGCGCGGCGGATACTTCCGCACCGCCTCTGCAATGGCGCGGATGTGCTCCGGCGTTGAGCCGCAGCAGCCGCCGACGACATTGACCAGTCCCTCGCGAGCGAAATCCTCGATCTGCGCGGCCATGAATTCCGGGCTCTCGTCATAACGGCCGAATTCATTGGGCAGGCCGGCATTCGGATAGGCGCAGACAAAAGTGTTGGCGACGCCTGATATCTCGGCCAGATGCTCGCGCATGGCATTGGCGCCGAGCGCGCAGTTGAGGCCGATGGTGAACGGGCTGGCATGGCGTACCGAATGCCAGAAGGCGGTCGGCGTCTGGCCCGACAGTGTGCGGCCGGAGAGGTCTGTGATGGTGCCGGAAATCATCACCGGCAGGCGCACGCCCTTCTCGTTGAAGATCTCCGCTGCCGCGAAAATCGCCGCCTTGGCGTTCAGCGTGTCGAAGATGGTCTCGATCAGGATGATGTCGGCGCCGCCATCGATCAGGCCGCGCAGCTGCTCGCCATAGGCGAGGCGCAATTCGTCGAAGGTCACGGCGCGATAGCCCGGATTGTTGACATCAGGCGACATCGAAGCGGTGCGGTTGGTTGGCCCGAGCGCACCGGCGACGAAGCGGCGCTTGCCATCCTGCTGCTCGGCACGAACAGCGGCGCGCCGCACCAGCCGCGCTCCGTCGCGATTCAGCGCGTAGACGGCATCCTCCATGCCGTAATCGGCCTGGGCAATCGAAGTCGAGGAGAAGGTGTTGGTTTCCAGAATATCCGCGCCTGCGATGGCATATTGATAGTGGATTTCCTCGATCGCCTGCGGCTGCGTCAGGATCAGAAGATCATTGTTGCCTTGCTGGTGGCAGGCGCAGCCGGCGAAGGCTTCGCCGCGAAACTGGTCCTCATCGAAACCCAGGCCCTGGATCTGTGTGCCCATGGCACCGTCAAGGATGAGGATGCGTTCGCTAGCCGCCGCCGTGAGCGCCGCAAGCACCTCCGACCCATCGGGCTTTGCCGCGACAGGGCCGAACAATGCGTCCAGCGATGCAGAATTCTGCGACATTTTTTATCCCCCTGGCGACAAGCCTATTCGTGTCACATAAGGATATCTTTATGTCAATATACGGCAAACGCTCATCATTGTCACGCGCTGTTGCAAGCGCTGGCTTCCCAGCGCGATCGTTCCGTCGGCGCAAGGCGGCTGGACGAGGAGAAGGCGGCACGAACGAGCGTGGTTTCACGGACCCCGCTTCGGGCCGGTCGTTGCGGAGCTGAAGTGGCGCCGCTGCACGCTGACGGATCTGGGAGCGATGGTCGAGGATCATAACCCAATTCAAAGCCTGCTCAAAGCTTACAGGTGATCTGGTGCCGAACACGGATCGTGACGAAGCCTGAACAAGCATTCGAACTTTTTCGCCGGATGGTGCATCTTTCAGTCGATGAGCTACGAAACTCATATCGTGCCGAATGATGCCGAACTGGCCGTTGCCGCTCGGGGCGGTGATTGTGGTTGCCTCGGCCTGTTGCTGGAACGTCATCGTGCGCGGCTCTATGCGACAGCTCTGAATATGCTCGGCTATGGATCTGACGCCGAAGATGCAGTGCATGAGACGTTCCTGATCGCGCTGAGGCGCATCGGTGAACTCAAGGATCCGCAAGCCGTCGGTGGCTGGCTTCGCGCTGTGCTGTATCGATGCTGCCTGCAACAATTGCGTCGAAGACGACGCGAGATCTTGACCGCCGACATTCCCGACCGCCCTGACGAACGCGCTGGCATTGAGGAGCGGCTGGAGAAAATCGCGCTTCGCGAATGGGTTTGGGATGCCCTCCGCAAGCTTCCCGAGCCGCTGCAGGCCACCGCAATCTTGCGCTATTTTGGAAGCTATCAGTCTTACCAGGAACTGGCCGCCATTCTGGATGTGCCGATTGGGACGGTTCGCAGTCGTTTGTCGGAAGCCAAACGCAAGCTGGCGGAGATGCTGCTCGAAACGGCAGGCCTTGGCGACGCAGGGGCTCGCTCACAGTCTTGCGAACGCCAGCGATTTTACTCCGAAATCTTCAATGGACTCAACCGGCACGGCGAACGCGACCGCTTCCTCGGGCACTTTGCGGAAGATCTTCACCTGGTCCGTGGGGCGAGCGAACCGGTGTTGGGGCGTTCATTCCTTGCCGAGGAAGTCGACTCCGACACGGAAGCCGGCGTCCGCCTCGAGCCGCAGCGCATTCTCAGCGGCAGCCATGTCACAGTCATCGAAGGACGATTCATCAATCCGCCCGAAGACCCGTTCCACTGCCCGCCGGGTGTCGTCCTGGTGATCTTTCAACGAGACGGCAAGGCCCGACGCCTGCACCTTCATCTTTCGCCGCGCCCGCCCAGAATCGAGGATGATTGATCGAACTTTTTCTCTCGTCCGTGACTCCTTGGAGCACGGGGCCATCACAGAACGCCGCCTCGAATGGTTCCACAGAGGAGAGAGATCATGTCCGCCTTCGCAGTTTCCCATGTTGCTTCCAACGCACACCACGGCACGCTCGGACCCCGCCGGTCGCGCCGCTTCCTTCAAACGGCGTTCGCATCGACTGTAGTCTGCGCCACATTTTTGTCACCGGGCTTGGGCTGGGCCGGCCAGGCTGAGGTCGACGCCACCTACAAGGACGTCGAGCGGACGCTCGGCTCGGTGCCAGGCTTTGTCCATCAGGTTTCAAAAGCAGCGCTGCCGGGCGCCTGGGCCGAGGTGAAGGCTCTGCAGTTCTCGAACGACACCGCCCTGCCGCCGAAAGTCAAGGCTTTGATCTCGCTCGCCGTCTCCGCTCAAATTCCCTGCCAGTATTGCATCTGGGAAGACACCGAGAGCGCAAAACAGGCGGGCGCAACGGAGGACGAGATTGAAGAGGCCGTCGCCATCGCCGCTCTGTCACGCCACTGGAGCACCATCTTCAACGGCATGCAGGTCGATTTCGAAACCTTCAAGAAGGATCTCGGCGGCGATGCCCAAGCGGCCGCGCCTGCCAAGTAGGGCGAGCCTTGTCGGCACATTATCGGATCAAGGCCGGACCGCGACAGCCGCCGTCGGCAACCGAGGAAGTGAGTGGAATTGTAACTTTGTAGGGAGGTAAAAATGCCAATAGTCTTCGGAGAATCCGTCAGCACGGTCAAAGATATCGTGTCCGTGCTGAAGAAACACGGTGACGCGGTGCGTGGCACCTACCGTGCCCGCTACCGCTTCGATCGGCAATCAAGCGATCCTTATACAATGCCGCTGCTGGAGCGACCCGCGAGCCTCAAGGACAATCCGCCGGCCGCAGTCTTTCCCTGGGAGCAGATCTTTGCCGCGGCGGCCGTGTGTGCCGGCTCGGACTATCCGATGCTGGCAGCGCATGCGGGGGTCGATCTGCGTTCAGTAGATTTTGTCGCGGAAGGCGTGTTCGACCCGCGTGGCGAGTTTGACGGACTTGATGGGCTCACGGCGCCCAGGGACGCCCGGCATTGCTATGTGTCCCTGCACCTGCGCGCGACCGTGTGTTCTTCGGCGCCGCGCGCCGACCTGGAGAAAATTCATGAGCGCGCGATCTCCCACAACATGGTGCTTGGGGCCCTCAGAGGAATTCCCATGACCAGCGAATTGGTGGTTCAGCAAGCGTGATCCCGTCGCAGAACTCGCCCGGTCTGATGGGTCGCACAGACTTTTGTCCCAAACATTCCTGACCTGTTGGGGCAGTTCGGCTGTCGCACTGTTCTCCATTCAGTGCATGTTCCCACGACGACACTGCCCACTGCCGGGAGGTGGCAGGCACTTTAGCGCAAGCTAACGGAACAAGTTGCCGCTTCTGAAGTTTTGAAATGGGAAGCATGGCAAGACTGTGGGGATGTTAAGATGTTAGCCTCCGACCTAACGAAAGTTATCGAGCAGGATCATCTGGCTCTGGATGCCTTCGTAAAGGGCGATCCTGAGCCCTTGAAAGGCCTCTACTCGCGACAGGACGACGTCATTATTGCCAATCCCTTTGGCCCGCCGGTGAAGGGATGGAGAAAGGCCGCTGAGACCATGGAACGGGCCGCCACCAATTACCGGCACGGCAAGGCCATTGGCTTTGAGCGCATCTCGGAATATGCGACGGCCGACTTGGGATACATCATCGAGGTCGAGCGGTTCGAATCCAAGGTCGGCGGGGGCGACAAACTGGTGCCGATTGCGCTTCGAGTCACCACCATATTTCGCCGGGAGGAAGGCGCGTGGAGGATCGTTCTTCGTCATGCCGATCCGATAACCTCGGTACGCTCACCGACGTCCGTTGTCGGGGAGTAGATGGACCAGTGCTTGCTGGCCGCCGGCAAAAGAAAGTCGGGCCTAATCTACACGCCCGACACCAGCCCGAACGCCTATCCCTCAAATCCGAGGGCGCGCGTGACCGATATGCGCGCTGACTCGTCTGCCTCCCGCGGTGCCGCGGACGAAACGGAAACCATCCGCGCCAAGATCAGAGCGTTGATGGCCATCGGCCAGAGCGGTCGCAACAGCACCGATCGTCGCCGGCACAGCCATTGTCGCCCATGCCCGTGATGGCGACGACCAGCATGCAATCCTTCAATGTCATTTTATCCTCCCTTGCTTTGTTCTCATTGCCCTCCTTCCCCACCGAGGTTATTTCAGCGTGCTGCGCGCAATCCGACTATATATGAATAGAAGCGGACCGACTGCCGCAGCAGACGCGGGTCTTTTAAGGCGGACCGGGCGCTGCTGGCTGTGCATCGATATTCACAGATGATGCGGAAGTGCATTCTCCCTATGCGCCCCCGGCACGCGGCCGCGCCGCAATAGAGGCGCTGCACGGCATCTGGACTCAGCACGCCGCTCCCGCAGCGCGTTGGCCGGCCTCTTCATCCACCCCTTGCCAAGATCGCTAAGCCCTCGCTCTAGCTCCTGCCTTAACGCCCGTAGTTGTCGCGCAGAGCCTCTATGCTTCGCTCTACGTGCTCCATTCGCATTTCCAGCGTGGCATCAGGGTTCATTTTGCCCGATTTTGGCGGCACCGAAGGTAACTGACGTGCTGATGCCCGTGGCGGCGACCACAACATTTTGTCGTGGAAAAGGGCGGTCTCTCCACCAAGAACAACCCAATGAAAAATGGGGGCGACTGGACCTTGGTCCACAAGCTCCTTCACCACTCCTGATAGGCCGCAGTAGGCTGCCACCAACCCAAATAACTGGAGTGCAAAGCCACTAGATCGCACCGTGAGGTCAGAATGGAACAATCGGGTCGTTACCAGCAGCAATAAAACTGGCAGCACGAGCCCAATCCATATGAGGAGCGGCCGACCAATGAGCCACGAGAGCACGCTACGAAATCCGCTCAAGACTGCCTCCTGCTAAACTCCGGTACAGGCTTACCCCCCGCAGACGAACGTGCCGCCGGCCCCGAGTCCTTGGCGTTCGAATTGTAGAAGCTGCCCTTGGAGCCTGCGTGCTTGAGGCGAATGAGCATGTAGCGGGGCTCAGCGTTGTAGCAGACGCGCTTGACCACGATGCTCTCCAACGCCCCTGCGCATTTGAACTTGGTGTGGTCCACAGGGCCGCGATACTTCACGTCTACAGTCTCGGCATGGAGCGGCCACGGCAACGGCAGAGGCAAAGGCCGCGCCTACCGTCAACGCGACCACGATTCCGCAAAGGCGATAAAGACTCGCTGTCATAAGACCCCAGGCCTACCTACTGGCAGCAAACCTTGCGAACGTACGTGTTACCGAAGGTTGCGTAAGCGTCGTCGGGGATTGCGCCCCTCGCCTTCATCTCGCTGACTAGGCTCTTAGCCATAGGCTCGTCGAAGGTGTTGTCGAGGGTTATCGCGAACCAACCGTTGGTAGCAAGATAGGCGGAAAGCGGTATGGATGATGTTCTGACGAAGGCCTCGGCCTCGGCGTAGTTGTCGAAACTCTTGACCTGGATGTGGCGCCGCCCAAATGGTCCGCTATCATACTGATCGACGTGAACCCATGTATCGTGCATGTAGCCGACCTGATTCCCGGTCTGGACTCGGTACCAACGGCCGCTACTTCCCAGGATCAACACCTGACTTCCATTCTGCAGCACCGCGACGTTAGCGGACTTTCCCTCCGGCAATGCCTTGAGGGGTGCAGAGCCCCTAGGGTGTCCTATCCGACCAGAATGAGCCTCTGGGATCACGAGCGACGGATTGGCAGGAAGTGGAGGCGTGGAGGTCGCGGTCGGCGATGTGGGCTGAGGCGGCGGCATAGGGGGCGGCACCGCGCTTGCCACCGTTGCTTGACCCGCGTCAGGCGTTAAAGTGACAACCTTGTACTTGGCCATCTCGCTCATAGAGAGATAGCGGATGTCGTTGCTGTCATATTGCAGCGAGAGTTGAAGCAGAGCGGGGTCCACACCCATCTCGATCATGTAGGTGATAACGTCGGCAGTGATTTGCTGAACGGCGGAGACAGCCTCTTGGCTGCTGAGCGGAATGTCGCCTTGAAACGATGACTTATGGACGCCTATGGACCCCGCCTCGGCAAGGCGTATCACTCCGCCCAAGAAGGCCAACGAGCAGGCGGAAGCACATTCAGAGACCCTAAACTGCGCGGTCCCTATGCCCAGCCTTCGAATTAGTCGGCCCAAGTCCATTGCCTTTTGAATGTTGCCGCCTGGAGACCGAAATGTAACTGCCGTTGCAGTGCTTGACCGCGCCAGTGCCTCGAAGACCGACAGGTCATCTTGATAGGCAAAATCGCCTGACACCAAAATGTAGTGGAGCCCGCCGTCAGTCTGTCCGGCCTGGAACTGCAACCCAGCGCGCGCGGACGTAGCACCCAGCAACGCCGATACGACACACAACGAAATCGGAAAGGAGAAAACGCGAAACGTGGCCCCAAGCACTACCCCACATCGAAGTCTAGCGTCGGCAGGCAGAAGTTGTCGAATCCTTGTTGCGAAAATAATGAATTTCAGCGTGGAGTCCTATTCTCACGGGACGATTCGAATGGGCGAGGCCAAGCAGCGAAAGACATTCTCCCAGCGAATTAGAGAAGACCAGCCGTTCTGCATCTTCTGCGGCGGGGAAACGCCGAGCGAAACGGTGGAGCACTACCCGCCCCGCAGCATCTTCGATGGCAAGCATCGGCCCAAGAGTATGGAGTTTGGGGCGTGTAAGCAGTGTAACGAGGCATCGCGCGAGGCTGATCTCGTGGTCGCCACCCTCAGCCGCATGATGCCCGACTCCAAGACTGGGGCCGAACGCGCGGACGTGAAGAGGCTCATTCGGTCGGTGCTCAAAATTCCGGGGTTCGCCAACGAGGTTCGCCCCGAGCGAGACCAGCTAGGCACCCTGATCCGCCACCGTCACATCGCCGCCCAGCTTCCCTCCTGGAATTTCCTCAGGATTGAGGGTCCAATTGTCGCTAGGTCCATGACCATCTTCGGGTCGAAGCTGGCTCTCGCGCTGCATACGACCACCACAGGGCGCATCCTATCCACCGGCGGGATCGTCGCGGTCCAATGGTATTCGAACCTTCAGGCTTACCAGGGTGCATTGCCGAAGGAGTTTCTGGCTATGTGCGGCCCCGGCATGACGCTCCGCCAGGGCCAGTTCGAGGTGGGAGACCAGTTTCGTGTCGCCAGCGTGGTCCCCGACGACAATGGCTCCATGTCGGCCCACTTCGCTGTCTTCAGGGAGTCGTTCGGGGTCTTGATGTTCGCCACCGAAGAGCCCAATGAGGTCCAGAAGGACGGGGCCGTGTCGCCAGGCTTTCTGAAACGGTCCCTCACGGTGGTCCCGCAACAGACCCAGTAGCTAAGAGGGGGGCTTCGCCCTCATCGTCGCCCTCAAAGGTAATGCGAGGGCACGGTGCATAAAGCAATTACATTGAGCACCTACTCCAAGTGGGCCAACGATGAGGCGGAGCGGAGGCCTTCCAACTCCCTAAGGCCCCATCTGGAGCCCTTTAGAAGCGAGTTATTTTCCTTATAGCAGCGACTTATTGGCCAGCCTTCTCCCAGCCGGCAGGCCACCCCACCAGCCGCCCGATCCGAAAGGTCCGAAGCTTCAGCAGATCGTCACGCCGATCCCAGAGACACAGAGGGATTCGGAACTTCCCTTGCCAAACCTCAGAGCCCTTGAGCTTGGATCGACCCCGCATTCTCCACCGAATTCCCCTCATCTCAGAGCATGTTCCCATAATAGTCCGCATTTGCGGAAGCCACGGTAAACTCTAAGTTTCTGATGCCGCTTCGGAAAAGAATGGTGCTGCGAGAGAGGATTGAACTCTCGACCTCTCCCTTACCAAGGGAGTGCTCTACCACTGAGCTACCGCAGCCGCTGATGGCGGGGCTTCTGCCATATCGAACCGGCAAGCGCAAGGCCAAGTGCAACGCTTCTGTGAAAGGCTTTGCTGGATGGCTTTATTGACATGGCGGCGCCACAATGTTGGCTATCCCTGATTGGCAGGCTGGCTGGTCGCCGGCCGGGACGGGACCATGAACGACAAGACAATCCCAGCAAAAAAGGGCGGCATCAACCGCAAGGACCGGCTGGCCGAGCAATTGCGTGCCAATTTGCAGAAGCGCAAGGCGCAGTCGCGCTCGCGGCGCGCCGGCGATGCGGATCAGCGGCCGGACGGGCTCGGCGCGGCAAGGGAAATGCAAAAAGATTAACTCAAATCTGCCACTCTTGGCCCGGGGCGGGGCGAAATCCTATTTCTTGAGCCAGCCAATTCCTTGAACCAGATTGGCCAATGGTCTAGACGGGCCGCTACTCAAACGATTGAACCGGCTTTTTTGAGCCGAGAGGGACGTTCTTCCATGGATCGCATCAGAATTGTCGGGGGCAACAAGCTCTCCGGAAGCATTCCGATCTCAGGCGCGAAAAACGCGGCGCTGCCTCTGATGATCGCCTCGCTTTTGACCGACGACACGCTGACGCTGGAAAACGTGCCGCATCTGGCCGATGTCGAGCAGTTGATCCGCATCCTGGGCAATCACGGCGTCGATTATTCGGTCAATGGCCGTCGCGAGAAGCAGAATGAAGGCTATTCGCGCACCATCACTTTCTCCGCCCGCAACATCGTCGACACGACGGCGCCCTACGAGCTGGTATCGAAGATGCGGGCGTCGTTCTGGGTGATCGGGCCGCTGCTGGCCCGCATGGGCGAGGCCAAGGTGTCGCTGCCCGGCGGTTGCGCCATCGGCACGCGCCCGGTCGATCTGTTCCTCGAAGGCTTGCAGGCGCTGGGCGCCGACATCGATGTCGACACCGGCTATGTCATCGCCAAAACCCGGAATGGCCGTCTTGTCGGCAACCGCTACGTGTTCCCGAAGGTCTCGGTCGGCGCCACCCATGTGCTGATGATGGCCGCGGCGCTGGCCAAGGGCGAGACGGTGCTGGAAAATGCCGCCTGCGAACCCGAAATCGTCAACCTCGCCGAGTGCCTCAATGCCATGGGCGCGAAGATTTCCGGCGCCGGCACGCCTGTTATCACCATCGATGGTGTCGAATCGCTGTCGGGTGCCCGCGTGCGCGTCATTCCCGACCGCATCGAGACCGGCACCTACGCAATGGCGGTGGCAATGACCGGCGGCGACGTCGTGCTCGAGGGCGCACGCCCCGAACTGCTGCAGACCGCGCTCGACGTGATCTCGCAGACGGGTGCGGAGATCACGCAAACCAATTCCGGCATTCGTGTGAAGCGCAACGGCGCCGGCATTTCCCCGGTCGACGTGACGACGGCGCCCTTCCCGGCCTTCCCGACCGATTTGCAGGCGCAGTTCATGGGCCTGATGACGATGGCAAAGGGCAAGTCGCGCATCACCGAGACGATTTTCGAGAACCGCTTCATGCATGTGCAGGAACTGGCCCGGCTCGGCGCCCACATCACGCTTTCGGGCCAGACCGCAATCGTCGACGGCGTGCCGAAATTGAAGGGCGCGCCGGTCATGGCGACCGATCTTCGCGCCTCGGTCTCGCTGGTCATCGCCGGCCTGGCGGCCGAAGGCGAGACGACGGTCAACCGCGTCTATCATCTCGACCGCGGCTTCGAGCGGCTGGAAGAAAAGCTGTCCAACTGCGGCGCGGTGATCGAGCGGATTTCCGCATAGGCCAATCGCAAGGCCGTGCGGTGCGGTTGCGCGGACGGGAAAGACCGCCTAACAGAAGGTTCGGTTATCAACCTTCAGGTGCGAAATCCGCATGACTGCCCTTAAGCTTATCGCGCTCGACGACCAGGATCTGAGCATCGTTTCGGCCCATGTCCAGGATGCCGTGATGAAGGTCAGCGACCTCGAATTCCTGCCCGCGGCCAAGCGTTTCCTGATGACCATGAACCGTTTCGTGTGGGAGGCCAAATCCGGCCTGTTTCGCCAGCACAATGAGCGGCGGCAGGCGGTGCTGCATTTCGACCGGGTGCTCGGTGCCAAGACCAACGGCATCGCCCGCGACAAGCCGACTGAGGTCCTGTCCCTATTGGCGATCAGCTTCATCGAGATCAGCAAGCCGGCCGGTATCGTCGAGCTGATCTTTGCGGGCGGCGGCACGATCATGCTCGATGTCGAGTGCATCGAGGCCCGTCTTGCCGACATCGGCGGCGCGTGGGAAGCCAGCTCGCGCCCGATCCATAAGGCCTGAACATCCGATGGCCATCACGCTTCGTCAGTCCGACGCCGATTTCGAGCAGCGTTTCGCCGCCTTCCTCCTGACCAAGCGGGAAGTGTCAGCCGATGTCGACGCCGCGGTGCGCGACATCATCGCGCGCGTCCGCGCCGAGGGGGACGCGGCGTTGATCGAGTATTCCCAGAAATTCGATCGCGCCGATCTGGCTGGATTAGGCATCGCCGTCTCGAAGGACGACATCGCCCAGGCTTACAAGGCTGCTGACCCAAAAACGGTCGACGCACTGGAATTCGCGCGCGACCGCATCCGCTCGCATCACGAACGGCAGCGGCCGAAGGACGATCGCTATAGCGATGCCGCCGGCGTCGAACTCGGCTGGCGCTGGACGGCGATCGAGGCGGTCGGGCTCTATGTGCCGGGCGGCACGGCGAGCTATCCGAGCTCGGTGCTGATGAACGCCGTACCTGCCAGGGTAGCCGGCGTCGAGCGCATCGTCATGGTCGTGCCGGCGCCCGGCGGCGTCATCAACCCGCTGGTGCTGGTGGCCGCCGATATATCAGGCGTGTCGGAAATCTACCGCGTCGGCGGCGCCCAGGCGATCGCAGCCCTTGCCTATGGAACCGAAACGATCCGGCCGGTCGCGAAGATCGTCGGCCCGGGCAACGCCTATGTCGCCGCAGCCAAGCGCCAGGTGTTCGGCACCGTCGGCATCGACATGATCGCCGGGCCGTCGGAAGTGCTCGTCGTGGCTGACGGCAGCAACGACCCGGACTGGATCGCCGCCGATTTGCTAGCCCAGGCCGAGCACGATGCGTCGGCGCAGTCGATCCTGGTCACCGACGACCCGGGCTTCGGCATCGCAGTCGAACAGGCGGTCGAACGCCAGTTGCAGAACCTGCCGCGCGCCGAAACGGCGGCGGCAAGCTGGCGCGATTTCGGCGCCGTGATCGAGGTCGCCACCATCGACGCCGCGCTACCGCTGGTCGACCGTATCGCCGCCGAACACGTCGAATTGGCAATCGACGATGCCGAGGGTTTTCTGGCCCGGATGCGCAATGCGGGTGCCGTCTTTCTCGGCCGCCATACGCCGGAAGCTATCGGCGACTATGTCGGCGGATCCAACCATGTGCTGCCAACGGCACGCTCGGCACGTTTCTCGTCCGGCCTGTCCGTGCTCGATTTCGTCAAGCGCACCTCGATCCTCAAGCTTGGGCCGGAGCAGTTGCGGATCTTGGCGCCGGCGGCGATTGCGCTGGCCAAGGCGGAAGGCCTTGAAGCACATGGCCGCTCCGTCGCCATACGGTTGAATATGTAGGCCGGCATGTCGGACTCCGATCAAACCCGAGGCAGGCTGATCGATGTCGAACTCGATGAATCGATCGGCCGTTCGACACCCGATGTCGAGCATGAACGCGCGGTGGCGATCTTCGATCTGATCGAGGAAAACAGTTTTCGACCCGTCAATGACAGCGGCGCCGGCCCCTATCGGCTGAAACTGTCGCTGGCCGAGCAGCGCCTGGTCTTTGCCGTGGCGCGAGAGGATGGCGCCGCCGTCGTCACCCACATCCTGTCGCTGACGCCGCTCAGGCGCATCGTCAAGGACTATTACATGATCTGCGAAAGCTATTACGATGCCATCCGCTCCTCGACGCCTAGCCACATCGAGGCGATCGACATGGGCCGCCGCGGCCTGCACAATGAGGGTTCGCGGACGCTGATGGACCGGCTCTCCGGCAAGATCGACATCGACTTCGATACGGCGCGCCGGCTGTTCACGCTGGTCTGCGTGCTGCACTGGCGGGGCTAGCCCTGGCACCCGGCGGCGGCCTTCCCCGTTCGATCCTGTTCCTGTGCGGGATGAATGCCGTGCGCTCGCCGATGGCGGAGCAACTGGCGAGGCGCATGCTGCCTGCCACCATCTTCGTCGCCTCGGCCGGCGTTCGCGCGGGCGAGCGCGATCCGTTCGTTGATGCGGTGCTGGCCGAGGAGGGTCTCACGCTGGGCGAGCGTCACCCAAGGACGATGGACGATCTCGAGGACGACTATTTCGACCTCATCGTCACGCTGGCTCCGGAAGCGCACCATGCGGCGCTTGAACTCACCCGCTCGCTCGCCGTCGAAGTCGAATACTGGCCGATGCCGGATCCCACCGATGCCGGCGGCACGCGCGATCAGATCATGGCAGCCTACAGGGACGTACGCGAGCGGCTGAAGTTGCGCATAGGTCGACGTTTCTTGCTTCCAGAAGCAAAAAACGCGACGGATTAAGCGTGTTCACAAGCGAACGATTATCATATAGGTTCCGCCGAAATTCCGGCTAGAGTCGGATGATTTCAGGTCTGTTCGAGCTGAAATCCGAATCCGCCTCTAAACCAAGAAGTAGAGCATGATGTCGTCCGAAAACCGCTTCACACTTTTCGGCATCATGGTCTAAGCGCCGGAACTACCATCCAAGCAAAGGTATCGAATGCCGAAGGAAGAAGTCCTCGAGTTTCCGGGTGTCGTGACGGAATTGTTGCCCAACGCGATGTTCCGGGTAAAGCTCGAAAACGAACACGAAATCATCGCCCATACGGCCGGCCGCATGCGCAAGAACCGCATCCGCGTGCTGACCGGCGACAAGGTTCTGGTCGAGATGACACCATACGACCTGACCAAGGGCCGCATCACCTATCGTTTCAAGTAAGCAAAGCCCGACTGGTCCGCGATGAGCATTTTGCATAAGCTGGTGCTTGCCTCGGGTTCGCCGCGCCGAATCGAGCTCTTGCAGCAAGCCGGTATCGAGCCGGACCGCGTGCTGCCTGCCGATGTCGACGAAACGCCGCTGCGTGCCGAGCATCCGCGCTCGCTGGCCAAGCGGCTGGCGAAGGAAAAGGCCGAGAAGGCATTCGCTTCGCTGACAATCGAAGCCGACTATGCGCCGGGCTTCGTGCTGGCCGCGGACACGGTGGTGGCCGTCGGGCGGCGCATCCTGCCCAAGGCCGAGACGCTCGACGACGCCGCCAACTGCCTCGGACTGTTGTCCGGCCGTTCGCACCGGGTCTATTCCGGCATCTGCCTGATCACGCCGGGCGGCAAACTCCGCCAACGGCTGGTCGAGACGCGGGTGCGCTTCAAGCGACTGCCGCGCGAAGAGATCGACGCCTATGTCGCCTCGGGCGAATGGCGCGGCAAAGCCGGCGGCTACGCTGTCCAGGGTCTCGCCGGCGCCTTCGTCGTCAAGCTGGTCGGCTCCTACACCAACGTCGTCGGGCTGCCGCTCTATGAGACGGTGGCGCTGCTATCCGGCGAAGGCTTCAAGATCCATCGAAGCTGGTCATCGCCGCGGCCATGAGCATCGACGACAAGGTGACGCCGCTACGGCCCAAACGCCCCTGCCCCGAATGCGGCAAGCCGTCGGCGCGCGAGACCTATCCATTCTGCTCGACGCGCTGCAAGGACATCGACCTCAATCGCTGGCTGAAGGGCGCCTATGTCATCTCGGCCCGCGACGACGAGGGCGAGACGGACCCCGACGCTCCGAAATAGGTCGTCAGGCGGCTTCGGTCTTGCGCCTCACGCGCGCCCAGGCCGGCAGCCAGTCGCCGTGAGCGGCGAGTAGGTCATCGACCAGTGACCAGATCTGGTCGAGATCAAGCTCGGCGGCGGTATGCGGGTCCATCATCGCTGCATGGTAGATGTGCTCTCGGTTCTCCGTCATCAGCGCCCGCACCGTCAGTTCCTGCACGTTGATGTTGGTGCGGATCAAGGCGGTCAATTGCGGCGGCAGTTCGCCGATATAAGTCGGCTGGATGCCGGAGGCGTCGACCAGGCACGGCACTTCGGCGGCGCAGTCGAAAGGCAGCGAGGTGATGCAGCCATTGTTGCGGACATTGCCGTAGATCACCGACGGTTCGCCGGTCCAGACCGAATTCATGATCGAGGAGGCATACTCTTTCGACTGCTCGACTTCGATGCGATCGGCCGAACGATAGGCTTCCGCCTGCCCCTTCCAGCGCTCGATCTGCTCGATGCAGCGCTTGGGATACTCATCCAGCGGGATGCCGTACTTCTCGATCAGGTCCGGGCGTCCCTCCTTAATGAAATAGGGCGTGTATTCGGCGAAATGCTCCGAGCTTTCGGTGACGAAATAGCCGAGCCTCGTCAGCATCTCGTAGCGCACCTTGTTGGGGCAGCGCGGGTTCCAGCCGGGCTTGGGCGCGCGGCCTTCGCGATAGGCGCGCACGAGATCTGGATAGAGATTGCGGTAGGAACCGTCCGGCTGGCGATGCTCGAAGCTGAGATAAAAGGCCATGTGGTTGATGCCGGCCGAGCGATAGCGGATTTCCTCATAGGGAAGGTCGAGATCGTGCGCCAGCTCCATTGCCGTGCCCTGCACCGAATGGCAGAGGCCGACCTGCCTGATCTCAGGATATTTCTCTGATATCGCCCAGGTGTTGATCGCCATCGGGTTGACATATTGCAGCATGATCGCCCGCGGGCAGACGGCGAGCATGTCCTCGCAGACCTTCCACAGATGCGGCACGGTCCGGAGCCCCCGCATAATGCCGCCGACGCCGAGCGTGTCGGCGATCGTCTGGCGCAGGCCGTATTTCTTCGGCACTTCGAAATCGGTGACCGTGCAGGGCTCGTAGCCGCCGATCTGGAACGCGACGACGACAAAATCAGCGCCGGCCAGTGCCTTGCGCTGGTCCGAATGGGTCTCGGTCTTCGCCTTGACGCCAAGCGTCGCGATCAGCTTGTTGACGACGATGGCGCTCTCTTCCAGCCGTTGCGGATTGACGTCCATCAACGCGATCGTCGCGCCGGCAAGCGACGGGCGTTGCAGCACGTCGCCGACAATGTTCTTCATGAACACCGTCGAGCCGGCGCCGATGAAAGTGATCTTGGGATTTCTTGCCATGCTAATCTCCGGCATATGTTCAGGCCACTTCGAAAGCGGCCCTGACGAGCCGTTCGGTGTAGGCGGTCTTGGGATTGGAAAGGACATCGTCGACGGGGCCCTGCTCGACGATCTTGCCGTTCTGCATGACGATGACGCGGTGGCACAGTGCGCGCACTACCTTGAGGTCGTGCGAGATGAAAAGGTAGCTCAGGCCGCGCTCGTCCTGCAGTTTGCGCAAGAGGTCGATGATCTGCGCCTGGACGGAGAGGTCCAGCGCCGATGTCGGCTCGTCGAGCAGGATGAATTCGGGTTCGAGCGCTATGGCGCGGGCGATCGCGATGCGTTGCCGCTGCCCGCCGGAGAATTCGTGCGGAAACCGCGACAGTATATCGCCTGGCATGCCGGCGCTGACCAGCGCGTCGCGCACTCGCTCTACCCGCTCGCGCCGCGTCGCTCCTATGCTGTTGACGATCAGCCCTTCCTCGATGATCTGCCCGATCGTCATGCGCGGGTTGAGCGAAGAGAACGGATCCTGGAAGACGATCTGCATGCGCGATCGCAAGGGCCGCATCTCGGCACGCGACAGGCCGTGGATCGGCTTGCCGTCGAAGCGAATCTCGCCACGCTTGGTGTCTATCAACCGGAGCAGGGCCTGGCCGAAGGTGGTCTTGCCGGAACCGGACTCGCCGACCAGCCCCAGCGTCTCATGGCGGCACAGGCTGAGGCTGAGACCGTCGACGGCGACCAGTTCGCGCCAGTCGGGTTTCAGGAAGGTGCCATGGCGCAGCATGAAGGAGACGCGCACGCCGCTGGCCTCGAGGATGGTGCCGCAGCCGGCGGGAAGCGGCTTCGGCTGCCCGCGCGGCTCGGAAGCCAGAAGCCGCCTCGTATAGGGATGCTGCGGATCGGCAAACAGCCGTTCGGTGACGTTGTGCTCGCACATTTCGCCATGCTGCATGACATAGACGTAGTCGGAGAACTGGCGCACGACGGTCAGGTCGTGGGTAATCAGGATTACCGCCATGCGCAGCTCTTTCTGCAGGCTGCGGATCAGGTTCAGGATCTGCGCCTGGACGGTGACATCGAGCGCCGTGGTCGGCTCATCGGCGATCAAGACATCCGGATTGTTGGCAAGCGCCATGGCGATCATCACCCGCTGGCGCTGCCCGCCTGACAGCTGGTGCGGGTATTGCCTGAGCCGCGCGGCGGGATCGGGAATCTGCACGTGCTGCAGAAGTTCCAGCGCTCGCGCCCAGGCCTGCTTGCGGCTGACCTTGCGATGCACCCTGATCGCCTCGACGATCTGGCTGCCGACCGTATAAATCGGGTTGAGCGAGCTCATCGGCTCCTGGAAGATCATCGAAATGCGGTTGCCGCGCAGCTTGCGCCTAGCGCTCTCGGGGAACTTCAGGATGTTTTGTCCATCATAGCAGACGCTCGATCCGGGCGACACGGTGGCGCGCCGCGACAGCAACCCCATGACGGTGCGCGCCGTCACCGACTTGCCGGAACCGGATTCGCCGACGATGGCGATCGTCTCGCCGCGATAGAGTTGGAACGAGATGTCCTTGACCGCCTCGACGACGCCATGCTCGACCTTGAAGGCCACGGCGACGTTGCGGGCGTCGATGACGGGCTGATCCTGGCGTCCGTCGTGATCGTGGCGGACGGTCGGTGCGAAGGATACGGCGAGCGCGACTGACATCTGTGCCACCTCAGTAGGGATCGACGGCGTCGCGCAGGCCGTCGCCAAGCGCGTTGAAGGCAAAGACGGTGACGAGCACGAAGCCGACCGGCGACAAGATCCAGGGATAAGTGCCGATGACCGAATAGGTCGCGGTGTCCTGCAGCATCAGGCCCCACGAGATCAGCGGCGGCTTGACGGCAAAGCCGAGGAACCCGAGGAAGGATTCAAGCAGCACCACCGTCGGGATCGCCAACGTCACGGCCACGATCACATGGCTCATCACATTGGGGAAGATGTGCTGCATGATGATGCGCCTATCGGTGGCGCCGACCGCCATGGCGGCGCGCACATACTCGATCCGCGCCAGCGCCAAAGTCTTGCCGCGCACCTCGCGCGACATCTGCGCCCAACCCAATGCCGACATGACGATGATGACGAAAGCGAGAAAGACGTTGGTGGGAGCAGTAACCGGGATCAATGTCGTCAGCGCCAGGTAAAGCGGCAGTTGCGGGAAAGCGAGCACCAGTTCGACGAAACGCTGCATCCAGACATCGAACCTGCCGCCGAAATAGCCGGAGACCATACCGACGGTGGTGCCGATGACAGTGATGATGAAGACGACCGTCAGCGCGATCATCAGCGAGACGCGCGAGCCATGGATGGCGCGCGACAGCACGTCGCGGCCGAATTTGTCCGTGCCGAGGAAATGTACCGGCTGGCCATCCAGCGAGCCGAACAAATGCCGGTCCGCCGGTATGAGCCCGAACAGCTTGTAGGGTGCGCCGCGCGCAAAGAAACCAAGCAGCCTCGGATGGTCATAGTCAGGACCAACGACAGGCTGGAAGGTGACCGGATCGAGATCCGCCGAATCGGCGAGCGCATAGACCCTTGGCCGAGCCGTGAAACCGCCGTCCTTGTCATGGAAAACAGGCACCTGCGGCGGAGCGAAGCCGACGTCCGTGACCTTCGGGTCCATCGGCGCGATGAACTCGGCGAACACGGCCATCACCAACAGGAGCACGACAAGCCAAAGCCCGGCCATGCCGGTCCAGGAGCGCTTCAACCGGCGCCAGACAAGCGCGATATAGCTCTCATTGCCGCGCTGCGGCTTCTCGATTGTGCCTTCGGCAGGCAACGGTGGTGGGAGATTGTCGAAAGCCAGCATCTCAGCTTTCCCCGAACTGGCGCACGCGCGGATCAAGCAGCACAAGCAGCATGTCGGCGATGATGTTGCCGACGATCAGCGTTGCCGACAAAACCATCATGAACGTGGCGGTGACATAGACGTCGCCGACAGCCATGGAGCCGACGATCGCCGGGCCGACGGTTGGCAGCGCAAAGATGATCGCGGTCTCGATCTCGCCGGTGAGCATGTAAGGCAGCACCACCCCCTGATACATGACGAGAGGGTGCAGCGCATTGGGCACGGCGTGACGCATGACGACGGCGGTGCCGGTCAGCCCTTTGGCCCTGGCAGTCTCGACATATTGCGCGTTCAGCGTGTCGAGCAGATTGCCGCGCATGACGCGCATATTGTAGGCGAGCCCGCCGAAGGTGGCGATCGCCACGACCGGCCAGACATGCTTGACCAGGTCGACGAATTTGGCCCACGACCACGGAGCGCCGCCATATTGCGGCGAGAAGAAGCTGCCGATCTCCGATACGTTGAACTGGAAGACCAGGAGATAGACGATGATCAGCGCCATCAGGAAGCGCGGCACCGTCATGCCTAGGAAGGAAATGGCCGAAAGCGTGCTGTCTATCCAGGTATATTGCCGGGTCGCCGCCCAAATGCCGAAGCCTATGCCCAGCACCGAGGCCAGCAGATGGCAGACCAAAGCCAGAAGGAGCGTGCGCGGCAGCCGCTCGCCGACCACGTCGGCGACCGGCTTGTTGTAATAGAGGCTGTAGCCGAAGTCGCCGCGGGTGATGATGCCGCCGATCCAGTTGAGATACTGGACGGGCAGCGGCTTATCGAGGCCATGCTCGATGCGATAGGCCTTTGCCTGCGCGTCGGCCTCGGCGAAGGAAGCTCCACCCTGGTTGATCGCCTGCGAGCGGATGTAGTCGGCATAATCGCCCGGCGGCGCCTGGATGATGGCAAAGGTGACCAGGCTCAAAATGGCGAGGACCGGTATTGCCGACGCTATGCGCGTGAGCAGGAATCGCAACATGGACGGTCCGTTTCCTTGTCTCGCCGATCGCGCCCTTTGGATGCGTCCGGAGGTTGACTTTGTCGGGGGGGGCCGGGGGGGGGGGGCGCGCGGGAGGTCGTCTGGGGGGGGGGCGGCATGCAAGGGGGGCGGTGGTGGGGGTGGGGGGGGGGGGGCGGCGTCGGGGCACAGCGGTTTTTGCTGTG
>NZ_JAMYMV010000076.1:0-26891 GCF_040318715.1 Mesorhizobium sp. M1050
CATCTTTTTTCCTGGGCCTTGGAGTCTTCTTGGCGGGGTCGGATGTTTTTCTGTGTGCCCCACCCTGACCCCCTCCCCCCCGCCCGCGGCCCCGCCGGCCCCCCACCTCTCCCCCGATCGACGGGGGAGAGGAAAGGCGCGAACTTATACAGGCTGGCTCCCTTCCTCTCCCTCCGGAGGGGGGAGAGGTGGCGCCGCGAAGCGGCGACGGAGTGGGGGAAGCCCTCCGCGAAACGCACAGTCGCCGAAAAACTGCCAAAACTTGGCGAGCGAGAAAACTCAGACAAGAAATCATGATCCCGAACCGCAGGACCGCGTTAGCGAAAAGTAGCGACCGGTCGCGGACAAACCGTTCCGTTTGTTCGGAGATCATGCTCGGACAAGAAATCAGGTAATGACCAAGAAACCGGAAAAACCAGGATCTGCCAGCATTCGCGTGCTGAAGACGCGGATCAAGAAGAAGAGCGGCCTGAAGGAATCGTCGCGCCGCTGGCTGCAGCGCCACATCAACGATCCCTATGTCCAGCGCTCCAAGGCTGACGGCTATCGCTCGCGCGCGGCCTACAAGCTGATCGAGATCGACGACAAGCATCATCTGTTGAAGCCCGGCATGAAGGTGATCGATCTCGGTGCCGCCCCCGGCGGCTGGTGCCAGGTCGCGGCAGCGCGGACGAAATCGACGGCCGACAAGCCGCATGTCGTCGGCATCGACTATCTGGAAATGGACGCCGTGCCCGGCGCACCGGTGCTGTTGATGGATTTCCTCGATCCACTGGCTCCGCAAAAGCTGGCCGAGGCGCTCGGAGGCGACCCCGATATCGTGCTGTCCGATATGGCGGCACCCACCACCGGCCACAAGCGAACCGACCATATCCGCACCATGCATCTGTGCGAGGTGGCGGCTGATTTCGCTCTGTCGGTCCTGAAGCCGGGTGGGCATTTCCTCGCCAAGACCTTCCAGGGTGGCGCCGAAAACGAGCTGCTCTCGATGCTCAAGCGGAATTTTCGCTCCGTCCATCACGTCAAGCCGCCGGCGTCACGCGACGAATCGGTCGAACTCTATCTCTTGGCCAAGGACTTCAAGGGGCGAGAGCCGCCGTCAGGTGAATCGGAACGTCCAGAGGGCGAGCCGGAAGTGTAACTCGCGTCAGGTGCCGGGCGGGCTTACCGTCTCCAGCGTCTTGGGCGCCGTCAACCGGCCATGTCCGGAGACGGCGTTGCCGGCATCGGGCGCCAGCCGCATGAATGATAGCGATGCGGCGGCGGAAATCGCCGCGACGACGAAAAACGCGGTGTGGAAATCCGCCAGTGTCAGTGACCTGCCATTCAGGCTCGTGGACACTTCCAGGATGCCGCCGGCCACCGCCACGCCAAGCGCGATCGACAGTTGCTGGAAGACCGCGGCAATCGGCGTCGCCTTGCTGGTGTCTTCAGCCGAAACCTCGGCATAGGCGAGCGCATTGACGCCGGTGAAGAACATCGAGCGGATGAAGCCGCCGACCAGCAGCATGGCCAGCACCAGCAGATAGGGTGTGTCTGGTGTGAACAGGCCGTTGATGGCGATCGAGGCCGCGGCGACCAGCGAACCGATTACCAGCACACGGCGGAAGCCGGCGACGCGGAAGATCAGTGCGGTGACGAATTTCATGCCGATGGCGCCGATCGCCGAGACGAAGGTGATCATGCCGGACTGGAACGGCGTCAGCCCAAAGCCGATCTGGAACATCAGCGGCAGCAGGAACGGCACGGCACCAATGCCTATGCGGAACAGTCCGCCGCCAAGTACCGAGGAGCGGAACGCCCGGTTGCGGAACAGTTCGAGCGCCAGCAGCGGGTTTTTGGCACGGCGCGCATGCAGCAGATAGAGTGCGCCCGACAGCAGGCCAACCGTCACGGTGACGACACCGACGATTGGCGGCAGATAGGGCAGGCTGACCACCGACAGGCCGAACACCACGCCGGATGCCGCCAGCCCGCTCAGCACGAAGCCGATGAAATCAAGCGGTGGGGTCTGCGCGGGTTCGGTCTCCGGCAGGAAGCGCGTCGCCAGCCAGATACCGACCACGCCGATCGGCACATTGATCAGAAAGATCCAGTGCCAGGTGAAGTAGGTGGTGATGAAGCCGCCGACGGGCGGCCCGACCAGCGGCCCGACCAGTGCCGGAACGGTCAGCCAGGACATTGCCGCGACGAGTTCGCTTTTCGGGGTCGCGCGCACCAGCACCAGCCGCCCGACCGGCGTCATCATGGCGCCGCCGATGCCTTGAAGGAAGCGCGACACGACGAAGGCCGGCAGCGAACGGGAAAGGGCGCAGGCGATCGAGCCGACGATGAAGACCGCGATCGCGGCACGAAAGACGTTCTTGGCGCCGAAACGGTCGGCCATCCAGCCACTGATCGGAATGAAGATCGCCAGCGACACCAGATAGGCGGTCAGCGCCAGCTTGAGCGCAATCGGGCTGGTGTGGATGTCGATTGCGATCGCCGGCAGCGATGTCGCGATGACGGTCGAATCCATGTTTTCCATGAAAAGAGCGACCGCCAGTATGAGCGGAATGGTGCGGTTCAAGGAACGCGTCCAGACGTGAATGTTGCGTCGCCGCTAGCATTGTCGGCTTCAGGCGGCGGTTATCATGCCTTCGCCGGGATGTCGCATTAATTGCTGTCACTTTTATGCGACCGGCAACCACAGGTGGCATTCTCTGGACGAAACGTCAGCTTTCCGGGAGCGTGAAACACGGCAACGAACTCGGGTTGACGGGTTCCTTCGCAGCCTTTGCCGGCGCGTTGGCTGACGGAGCATTAAACGAAAAACCCGCCTGCGCGGCGGGTCACTGGCGCAAATCAGCACTATAGGCGAATATGTACCCATAGCTGAGGGCACGAAATCAAGAAAAAATTCCTATCCTGAAAAGCTGCCGGCACAAAAGCTGCCGACACTGAACTGGCTGTCGTCAGGTCTTTTGTTAACCTGACTTCGGAGCCTGGGGCGTGAAATCATCGGCTTTTCATCGGCGCCGGGACGTGTTACGAGCCAGCGCCAATCCTGAAAGGGAAGAAGACGAGTCGGCGCTGTCCATTCCGGTCAAGCGCTTTTTTGTATTCCGAGGACTGGCCATGGCAAAAATCATCGAAACGTCCACCGGCGCACTGGCGCTGACCTTTGACGACGTGCTGTTGCAGCCCGGTCACTCCGAGGTCATGCCTGGCGAGACCGATGTCCGCACCCGCATCGCCGGCGACATTGACCTCAACGTGCCGATCCTATCGGCGGCGATGGACACCGTCACCGAGGCGAGGCTTGCCATCGCCATGGCCCAGGCCGGCGGCATTGGCGTCATCCATCGCAATTTCTCGCCGGCTGAACAGGCAGAGCAGGTGCGGCAGGTCAAGAAGTTCGAATCCGGCATGGTGGTCAATCCCGTCACCATCGGCCCCGACGCGACGCTCGCTGACGCGCTGGGCCTGATGCGCAGCTATTCGATCTCGGGCATTCCAGTGGTCGAAAATGGCGGCAGCGGCGGCCACAAGGTCGGGCGACTGGTCGGCATCCTGACCAATCGCGACGTTCGCTTTGCGTCCGATCCGGCGCAGAAGGTCCATGAACTGATGACCCGCGACAACCTGATCACCGTCAAGGAGAACGTCGACCAGGACGAGGCCAAGCGGCTTCTCCATCAGCACAGGATCGAAAAGCTGGTCGTCGTCGACAGGCAGGGCAATTGCGTCGGGCTGATCACGGTCAAGGACATCGAGAAGTCGCAGCTCAACCCGCATGCCACCAAGGACGTGCAGGGCCGCTTGCGCGCCGCCGCCGCCACCAGCGTCGGCGATGACGGTTTCGAGCGCGCCGAACGCCTCATCGATGCTGGCGTCGATCTTCTGGTGATCGACACCGCGCATGGCCACTCGCAGCGCGTGCTGGACGCGGTGACGCGTGCCAAGAAGCTTTCCAACTCGGTCCGCATCCTGGCCGGCAACGTCGCCACCGCCGAAGGCACGCAGGCGCTGATCGATGCCGGCGCAGACGCCGTCAAGGTCGGCATCGGTCCGGGCTCCATCTGCACCACGCGCATCGTTGCCGGCGTCGGCGTGCCGCAGCTTTCGGCGATCATGTCGGCGGTCGAAACGGCGCACAAATCAGGTGTCTCGGTGATCGCCGATGGCGGCATCAAGTACTCCGGCGATCTCGCCAAGGCGCTCGCCGCCGGTGCAAGTGCCGCCATGATCGGTTCGCTGCTGGCCGGAACCGACGAAAGCCCCGGTGAGGTCTATCTGCACCAGGGCCGCTCCTTCAAGGCGTATCGCGGCATGGGCTCGGTCGGCGCCATGGCCCGCGGTTCCGCCGATCGCTACTTCCAGGCTGAGGTGCGCGACACGCTGAAACTGGTCCCGGAAGGCATCGAAGGGCAGGTTCCCTACAAAGGACCTGTGTCTGGCGTGCTGCACCAGCTTGCAGGCGGCTTGAAAGCCGCTATGGGCTATGTTGGTGGTCGCGATCTTGCCGATTTCCGCGAACGCGCCACTTTTGTGCGTATATCCAACGCCGGACTTCGTGAAAGCCACGCCCATGACGTCACGATCACCCGCGAAAGCCCGAACTATCCGGGCGGAGCCTGACCAGTACGGGATTGGACGAAACCTGACCGCATCGATCCTGCGGCTGTCGCGCCATGCGGCCGCACTGTGTTTCCTGTCGGCAGCGGTTTTCATCGCCATGACGGCGATGGAATTCTTCTACTTCCGGCGGTTGAGTGGCGGCTTGTCGTCACTCGACATGCGCGTTTTGGGCTTCACGCCCGACGAAGGCATGGCCTGGCTGACGGCGCTCGGCCGGCGCGGCAGCGAGATCATTCTCGTTTGGCACTATCTGACCTTCGATCTCCTGTTCCCGGCGCTGCTGTCGGTGACGCTGATCAGCCTGATCCTGGCCACGGGCCGGCGATTGAAGAACTTCCGCGTGCTGCCGGGGCAGCTGCAATCGATCTTCGCACTGGTCCTGGTGCTGCCCTACACGCTTGCCGACTACGCCCAGAACATCGCGGTGGCGCGGCTGCTGTCGGATTTCCTGTCGGCTAACCCGGACTCGCTGTCTTTCGCCTCTGCGCTTATCGTCACCAAATTCGCGCTTTTCGCCATTCCGGTGGTTGTCATTGCCGCCTTCTGGCTGACAGGCCAGAAACACCAACCTTGATGCCAGACGGGGCAGGGGGCACTTCATGAACCAGACCACGATCTTCTGGCCTGTTCTGGCGCATGTGCTGCTGATCTACATCGTCTATGTCGTCCTGGGTCGTCGCAGATATGGCGCGGTCAGGTCAGGCGAGGCCAAGCCCGATCAGTACAAGGCGCGTTCGACCGAGCCGAGTTCCAGCTCTGCCGTTGCCGCCAATCTCATCAATCAGTTCGAGCTGCCGGTGCTGTTCTATGTGCTGTGCCTGATGCTGCACCTGACCAACGGCGTAAACTATCTGACTCTGGCGCTGATGTGGATTTTTGTCGCGTCGCGCTATTTCCATGCCTGGATTCACCTGACCAGCAACCATCTGCTGCTGCGCAGCCGCTCTTTCTCGTTCGGAGCGGTGGTCCTTTTGCTGGGATGGATCTGGCTTGCGCTGCACCTGCTCGGAGTGGTTTGAGCCGGGGCAACTGCCTTTCTCCCACAGGGGGGAGGACGGGGCTGAAGCTAAAGATCAAACAGTGCAATCTTGCGCTTGTCGAACTTGATGCCGATCTCGCCGCGCACCAGCTTGAGCGCTGCCTCGCCGAACACCGCGCGCCGCCAGCCCTGCAGGGCCGGTACGTCGGCATCCTCGCCTTCGGCTGCGATGCGATCGATGTCGTCGCTTGAGGCCAGCACTTTCGAGGCGACGCCTTCCCTTTCGGCGACGATCCGCAGCAGCACCTTCAACAGTTCCGCGGCAGCGTTCGAGCCCTCCGGCGGCTGAAAACTCTTCGGCAGTTTCGGCATCTGCTCCTTGGGCAAGGCAAGGGCGGTATTGACCGCGCCCAGCAGCGCCGTGGCAGTCGAGGAGCGTTCCCAACCCTTCGGCGTGGTACGCAGCTTGCCAAGGCCTGTCGCGTCGCGCGGAGCCTGCTGCGCCACCTCGTAGATCGCATCGTCCTTGAGCACGCGGCCGCGCGGCACGTCGCGTTCGCGCGCTTCGCGCTCGCGCCACGCGGCCACGGCCTGCACGATCGCCAGTTCCTGCGGTTTGCGCAGCCTCATCTTCAACCGCTTCCAGGCGTCCTCGGGATGCGGATCATAGGTCTCGCGCGAGGTCAGGACATCCATTTCCTCGTTGAGCCAATGGGCACGGTTTTCCCGCTCCAGCTCGGCGCTGAGGTGCTGATAGACCTCGATCAGATGGGTGACGTCGGCCAGCGCATAGTCGAGCTGCTTGTCGGAAAGCGGCCGGTGGCGCCAGTCGGTGAAGCGCGACGACTTGTCGAGCCGCGCACCGGTGATCCGCTGCACCAGCTGGTCGTAGGAAACGCTGTCGCCGAAGCCGCAGACCATCGCCGCGACTTGGGTGTCGAACACCGGGTGCGGAACCAGGTCGCCGAGATGGACGATGATTTCGATGTCCTGCCGGGCGGCGTGGAAGACTTTGACCACCGCCTCGTTGGCCATCAGCTTGAAGAACGGCTTCAGATCGATATCGGGCGACAGCGGATCGATCAGCGCCGTTACGCCGGGTGCGGCCATCTGGATCAGGCACAGGATCGGCCAGAAGGTCGTTTCCCGGATGAATTCGGTGTCGACGGTGACGAACGCCGACTTTTCGAAAGCGGCGAGAGCGGTCTCGAGTTCTTTCTGGGTGGTGATGACGTGCATCAAATCGCTTTTGGCAGGAGTAAGGTTTTCCTAGATTTCAGCCGGCGGGGCTTTCGTCAAGCTTTGGCGCCATCTTCACGAGCCAGCCGGCCCGTCGGAATCGCTGTTTCTTCTGGCTAGCCGTGCGAATGCCGTCGAGGTGCGCAACAGCGCGGTGAAACGGCGGCGCCTGCCTGCCGGCACGCCGGAACGGGCCTGCATCCGATAGAGAATAACAGCAATGAAGATCGCATAGACCACGGCGCTGAACACAAACAGCGCGCTCGGCCCGAAATATTGCATCACGGCTGAGGCGGCGAACGGCCCACCAATGGCGCCGAAGGAATAGAACAGCATCAGTGCCGCGTTGATCAGCACGAATTCGCCGGTATCGGCGCGGTCGTTGGAGTGCGCGGCTGACAGCGAATAGAGTGGCATGGCGAAACAGCCGAAGATGAAGACGAGGACGAAGTTGAGCGCCGGATTGCTGCCGGCGATGAACGACAGCGCCAATGCTGAAAGCATCGCGCAGCAGGTCGTCATCAACAGCACCCGGCGCCGGTCCCAGCGGTCGGAGAGGTAACCCAGCGGATACTGGATGATGGCGCCGCCGAAAATGCCGACGCTGACGAAGGTGACGACATCGGCGACCGACATGCCGATCTGCTCGGCGTAGACCGGCGACAACGTGCGAAAGGCGCTGTTGGTGACGCCGACGGCGATGCAGCCGAAGCAGCCCAACGGCGAAATCCGCCAGACACGCGCCAGGTCGAGCTTGACGTCCTCGGGCGGCGTCGGGTTGGAGCGGTCGCCGAGCGAGACCGGCACAACTGAGAACGTGATCATCATCGACATGATGGCGAAGATGGCGAAACCGCCGGCGCCGAAGATCGGGATCAGGAACTGGGCGCCGGTCACCGAGCCGATATCGACCATCCGGTAGATCGCCAGCACACGCGCGCGGTCGCGATTGCTGACGCCGGAATTCAGCCAGCTTTCGACGATCGTGAACAGCCCGGCGAAACAGAAACCGCCGGCGAAGCGCACCGCGCACCACATCACCGGATTGAGGACCAGCACCAGCAAAAGGGTGCCGACCGAGGCGATTGCCGCCAAAGCCGCAAATGCCCTGATATGGCCGACGGCCTTCATGATGCGGGTAATGGCCAGGCAGCCGAGCAGGAAACCGGCGAAATAGAACGTGCCCATCAGGCCGATGCCGGAAGCGGAAAAACCTTCCTTCGCGCCGCGCAGCGCGATGAGCGTGCTCTGCAGCCCATTGCCGCCAAGCAGAATGCCGGCGGCGAGCAGGAGCGGAATTAGCGGACGGATGGAGGACATGAAGGGGTGATCACGTGTCGGTGACCCTTCTTGAACCATCGCCTTAGTTATTGCCAGCGGCAATCCTGGTGGCATAGTTCGAATTCGGCCTGGGTCGGGAAATGGGTAGGCCGTTCAATCCGTGCTGGAATTCTGCAGCTTCAGCGACGCTGCATGTGCAACGAACGCTTCAACACTCTCCTTTGAATAGCCAAGGAGAGCACCCTCCAGTCTCGCCAGATCATTCGATGTGAAGACGTCAAAGGCTTCTCCGCTGCGGCACATGCGAGCGATCAGCAGGCTGAGCTTGCAGCGCCACTCCTCTGTCGGCAGGCAGTAGCTGCGTTCTTCCACGGACGTTTTGGGATCAACCTGGGAGAACTTCAGAATTCGGCCTTCGTCGACAAACTGCTTGAAATGCGCTTCACCAATATCTTCGGCGTCCACGCCTGGTTCTGCCGCGAACAACGCCATCGGCTTGTCGCCCCGCAGCATCAGTTCCAACTCGCGGCTATTATGTGGTCCGATGCCCTTTTGCGAAGAGCGTTTCGGCACAAAGCATCTCCCAAATCGTGATGGCTGCATCGTTGCAAGAAATGCTTCTGACGGCAATGCATGAAGACCGGCAGAGACTTGGATCCCTCAAGGTCGAACCAACAGGCAACCAAAGCCGCTTGCCTTGACAAAGGCGGCCTCTCATGCGCTTTTCGCGCAAATTTTCGAGCCGGCCCGTCGGCCGCAACCCAGCACCCCGGACTGTACCAATGACAATGCACCGTTACCGCAGCCATACCTGTGCCCAGTTGAGGAAGAGCGACGTCGGCTCGACCGTTCGCCTGTCGGGCTGGGTGCATCGCGTGCGCGATCATGGCGGCCTGTTGTTCATCGACCTGCGCGACAATTATGGCCTGACCCAGATCGTCGCCGATCCGGATTCGCCGGCTTTCAAGGTCGCCGAGACCGTGCGTGGCGAGTGGGTCATCCGCGTTGACGGTGAGGTCAAGGCGCGCTTGCCCGAGACAACCAATGCTAACCTGCCGACCGGGGAGATCGAGATTTTCGCCCGCGAGATCGAAGTGCTGTCGGCGGCCAAGGAATTGCCGCTGCCGGTGTTCGGCGAGCCTGACTATCCCGAGGATATCCGGCTGAAATACCGTTTCCTCGACCTTCGCCGCGAGACGCTGCACAAGAACATCATTGCGCGGACAAAAATCATCGCCGAAATGCGCAGGCGCATGGGCGAGGTTGGTTTCACCGAATTCTCGACGCCGATCCTCACCGCCTCGTCGCCGGAAGGCGCGCGCGATTTCCTGGTGCCGTCGCGCATCCATCCCGGCACCTTCTACGCGCTGCCGCAGGCGCCGCAGCAATACAAGCAGCTGATCATGGTGTCGGGCTTCGATCGCTACTTCCAGATCGCGCCCTGCTTCCGCGACGAGGATCCGCGCGCCGACCGTCTACCCGGCGAATTCTACCAGCTCGACCTCGAAATGAGCTTCGTCGAACAGGATGATGTCCTGTCGACCATGGAGCCGGTCATGCGCGAGGTCTTCGAGACCTTCGCCAATGGCAAGCCGGTGACGCAGAACTTCCAGCGCATCCCCTACGATGTCGCCATGCGCAAATACGGCACCGACAAGCCGGATCTGCGCAACCCGATCGAGATGCAAGCCGTCTCCGACCATTTTCGCGATTCCGGCTTCAAGGTGTTCGCAAACATCCTTGCCAACAATCTGAAGGCCGAGGTGTGGGGGATTCCTGCAAAGACCGGTGGCAGCCGCGCCTTCTGCGACCGCATGAACTCCTGGGCGCAGGGCGAGGGCCAGCCGGGGTTGGGCTATATCTTCTGGCGCAAGGAGGGCGACAAGCTTGAAGGCGCCGGCCCGCTCGCCAAGAACATCGGCGAGGAGCGCACCGAGGCGATCCGCCTTCAGCTCGGCCTTGCCGAAGGCGATGCCGCCTTCTTCGTCGCCGGCGATCCGAAGAAGTTCGTCTCCTTTGCAGGTGCGGCGCGCACGCGCGCCGGCGAGGAGCTGAACCTCGTCGACCGCGAGCGCTTCGAACTGTGCTGGATCGTCGACTTCCCGTTCTTCGAATGGAACGAGGAAGAGAAGAAGATCGACTTCGCTCACAACCCGTTCTCGATGCCGCAAGGCGGCATCGATGCTCTGAATGGCGAGGATCTGCTCGGTATCAAGGCGTTCCAGTACGACATGGTCTGCAACGGTTTCGAGATCGCTAGCGGAGGTATCCGCAACCATCTGCCCGAAACCATGGTCAAGGCGTTCGAGACGGTCGGGCTGGATCGCGCTACGGTCGAGGAGCGCTTTGGCGGCCTCTACCGCGCTTTCCAATATGGCGCGCCGCCGCACGGCGGCATGGCTGCCGGCATCGACCGCGTTGTCATGCTGCTTGTCGGGGCGAAGAACCTGCGCGAAGTGACCATGTTCCCGATGAACCAGCAGGCCTATGATTTGTTGATGAGCGCGCCTTCGGAAGCGAGCCCGCAGCAGCTTCGCGAACTGTCGCTGCGCGTTGCTGCGCCCAAGAAGGACGCCTGATCGTGCTTCGGGCGATGCTTTAAAAAACCGCCCGAACCGATTCTTTCGATTCGCTAATCCCATAAAAAACCCGGCATCGCTGCCGGGTTTTTCGCATCTTGAGGTCGCTTCGATCAGTCCTCGTTGGCCTTGACGGTGACGCCGAGCGTCTTCGGCAGGTCGAGCGGATTGGACATGGCGCCCGCCATGATCAGCGCGAACGGCACCGATGCCGGTGGCTCTGCCGAGATCTCGATGCTCTTCGGATCGTCGAGATATTTGCCGACCGCGGCCGTGACCTGTGCCGTCAGTTCCGGGTTGTTGAGCTGAGCCATGCCGAACGGCACGATAGCCTTGGCCTGGTTGGCAATGTCCTTGCCGGACATGCCTTGCTGCTTGCCGACATAGTCCAGCACCTTGTTGGTCAGCGAATCGTCGTCGAAGCGGATCGAGGCGCCGTTGAACGAAAGCTGCTGCAACAGGCCGAGCATCGCCATGCCCTGCGCCGAATTGTCGGCGCCTTCAGGTTGTGCCGCCATTTTCTTCTGCATTTCCTGCAGCGACTTGATGAAATCCATCGTGTAGCCGCCGAGATCGAAGGTCATTCCGAACGTGCCGGCATTCTCGACGGAGATGTCATATTTCGACAGTTCCATCTTGCCGTCCGAGGGCTGCCAGGTGCCGGCCATCTCAAGATTGCCCGCGATGTTCTGGTAACCGAGCGCGTTGATGACTTCCTTGGACTTGGGATCGTCGACCAGCGTCAGGTCGGCGTTGAACTTTTCCGTGGTGGCGCTGAATTCCATCGCCTTGCCGTCCGCCGGCGGAGTGATCTCGATGGCCAGTCCGTCCATTGAGAAGGCGGTCTTGTCGGCGACTTTGACGGTCATGTTCGAGAGTTCGGCAGACTTGTACATCATCAGCGAGCCCAACGGGCTGGTCGCGCCGTCGGCCGGAACGGTCATGTCGTGGATGACGAACGGGCTGAGATCGAGGGTGACGCCGTCCTTGCTGTGTTCGAAGGCCGCCGTCGACACAGTGGCGATGTCATAGCCGCCATTGGCCTCGGTGATGCCTTCGAGTTTGACGTCGCCTATGGTGAGGGCTTCCTTTTCCGCCGCCGGTTTGACGGCAACGCCCTGCAGCACCATGCTGGCGTTGTCACCGGTCACGCCGGTCCAGGAAATGTCGACGCCCTGGGCAGCAAGGGCTGCCTTCAGCCGGTCGGCGACTGCCGCGTCCTGTGCAAGGGCGGCGTTCAGCGGCAACGTGAGCAAAAAGGTCGAAAAGGCAAATTTCTGGAGAGTTGAGCGTTTGATTGTCATCGCAGATCCCTGAGAGTGTTCTGAAATTGTTTTTCAATTCTTTGCGCCATCACCATTCCGTGACGAACTGGACCGGAAAAAGGCGTATCCCGGCACAATGGCCAAAAATCACGGCGAAAGGCAAACCCGATCCCACCGTCTACGTGCGAACCGGCTAATTTATCATGAAGAACCGGTGGGCGATATCATCGCGCTTGGCCTTAGAACGCGCATGTAACAGGCTGATGTTGGTCGATATCCCTTGGCGTACGGTTTCATGTTGCAGAAGGTCCGGCATAGCTGCCTGCCTCTTGCCGCGAATCACCCGCTCGGCTAGTCCCAGCCCATGGGAAAAAGGCTTTTGCCGCCTGAAAATGGCGGTGGTGATCATATCGAGCCGGTCGATCTGAAGAAGGCGCTGGAAGAGCGCTATCTTGCCTATGCGCTGTCGACCATCATGCACCGGGCGCTGCCAGACGTGCGCGACGGACTGAAGCCGGTCCATCGCCGCATCATGCACGCCATGCGCCTGTTGCGGCTCAATCCGGACCAGGGCTTTGCCAAATGCGCCCGCATCGTCGGCGAGGTGATGGGCAAGTTCCACCCGCATGGCGACCAGTCGATCTATGACGCGCTGGTGCGGTTGGCGCAGGATTTTTCGATGCGCTATCCCCTGGTCGACGGGCAAGGCAATTTCGGCAACATCGACGGCGATAACGCCGCCGCCATGCGCTACACCGAAGCGCGCATGACCGATGTGGCGACCGAACTGTTGTCCGGCATCACCGAGGACGCCGTCGACTATCGGCCGACCTACAATGAAGAAGACGAAGAGCCGGTGGTTTTGCCCGGCGCCTTCCCGAACCTGCTGGCCAACGGCTCGTCCGGCATTGCCGTAGGCATGGCGACATCGATCCCGCCCCACAACGCGGCCGAGCTTTGCGATGCGGCACTTCACCTGATCGAGCATCGCGACGCGCCGGTGGCGAAGCTGATGGATTTCGTCCAGGGGCCGGATTTCCCGACCGGCGGCATCATCGTCGACAGCCGCGCCTCTATCCTCGAAGCCTATGAGACCGGTCGAGGTGGGTTTCGCGTGCGCTCGAAATGGATCCAGGAAGATCAGGGCAGGGGCACCTGGAGCATCGTGGTCACCGAAATCCCTTACGGCGTACAGAAGGCCCGGCTGATCGAGAAGATCGCCGAGCTGCTGATGGCGCGCAAGCTGCCGCTGCTTGAGGATATCAGGGACGAGAGCGCCGAGGACATCCGGGTCGTGCTGGTGCCGAAGAGCCGCTCGGTCGATCCCGGCATCCTGATGGAATCGCTGTTCAAGCTGACCGAGCTCGAAAGCCGCTTCCCGCTCAACATGAACGTCCTGTCGCGCGGCAAGGTGCCCAACGTGCTGTCGCTGAAGGGCGTGCTGCAGGAGTGGCTCGAGCATCGCCGCGAGGTTTTGATCCGCCGATCGAAACATCGGCTCGATGAAATCGAACGGCGTCTTGAGATTCTTGCCGGCTATCTGATCGCCTATCTCAACATCGACGAGGTGATCAGGATCATCCGCGAGGAGGATGAGCCAAAGCAGGTGATGATGGCCCGCTGGTCGCTCACCGACACGCAGGCCGAAGCAATCCTCAACATGCGGCTGCGCGCTCTGCGCAAGCTGGAAGAATTCGAGATCCGCAAGGAATTCGACGGCCTGAGCGCCGAGAAGAAGCAGATCGAGGCGCTGCTTGCTTCGAACGAGAAGCAGTGGGCGACGATCAAGTGGGAGGTCACCAACATCCGCGACAAGTTCGGTCCGGAGACCGAGCTCGGCAAGCGCCGCACCCAGTTCGCCGACGCGCCCGAGCACGATCTGACCGACATTGCCCATGCCATGATCGAGCGCGAGCCGGTCACCGTGGTCGTTTCGGAAAAGGGCTGGCTGCGGGCAATGAAGGGGCATCTGGCCGATCTCTCGACGCTTACTTTCAAGGAAGGCGACAGCCTCAAGCTCGCCTTCCATGCCCAGACCACCGACAAGGTGCTGGTCTTCACGACCGGCGGCAAATTCTACACCATCGGCGCCGACCGGCTGCCAGGTGGCCGCGGCCATGGCGAACCGATCCGCATCATCGTCGACATGGACAATGATCAGGACATCGTCACCGCCTTCGTTCACGATCCGAAGCGCAAGCTGCTGTTGGCCTCGCATGATGCCAACGGGTTCATCGTGCCTGAGGAGGAAGTGGTCGCCAACACCCGCAAGGGCAAGCAGGTGATGAACGTCAAGGCGCCGGACGAAGCCAAGCGCTGCATTCCGGTGACGGGTGATCATCTCGCCATCGTCGGCGAGAATCGCAAGATGCTGGTGTTCGCGCTCTCCGAGATTCCGGAGATGGGCCGCGGCAAGGGCGTGCGGCTGCAGAAATACAAGGACGGCGGCCTTCTCGACCTCAAGCCGTTCGCGCTGGAGAGCGGTCTCACCTGGCAGGATTCAGCCGACCGCACCTTCACCCGGTCGCGCGAGGAACTGGCCGAATGGATCGGCGCCCGCGCCTCGGCCGGCCGCATGGTGCCGAAGGGTTTCCCGAGGACAGGGAAATTCGGATGACGCTGCTAATCTCCCCCCTTGAGGGGGAGATGTCGCCGAAGGCGACAGAGGGGGTCGGTACGTCCTGACGCGACCTCCTATCGCAGACGAAGGAGGCTGGCGCTTCATGCGCGGCGACCCCCTCTGGCCTGCCGGCCATCTCCCCCTCAAGGGGGGAGATACCCAACCATTTGGACTATCGTCACGATTGCTGCACTATGTCAGTGCATAAGCGGGAAGGGTGTTTGAGAGAGGCAGGCGTTTGAAGGAAGCAAAAATCCAGAAGCCGGAACGGCAGCAGCGCCTGTTCGGCCTGTCGACGCCGCTGCGGGCCGCCGTCATTCCGCCACTGTCGGCGGCGCGCTGGCTGCTGGTGCTGATCGTCGCCGCCGGCGTCTATTTCTTTCATGGCTTCCTGTTTCCGGTGCTGGCGGCGCTCGTCATCGCTTTCGCCAGCTGGCCGCTCTACCGCCGCCTGCTTGTCGCAGTTGGCGGTAACCGCACCATCGCCGCAACCTTTGCCATCCTCTTCATCCTCGCCTTCCTGGTGATACCGATCGCCTTCGCCGGCACCTATGCGATCAATGAGGTCCGCGAGTGGGTCGCCTGGGCGATCGAGACCAACCGGCACGGTGCGGTGACGCCGCACTGGATCGCCACCATGCCTGTCGTGGGCGAGTGGCTGAACGAGCAATGGACGACGAATTTTGGTCATCCCGGCGGCATTGGTGAACTGATCCAGCTGGTCAGCGGCGCCAATATCGGCAGCATCTACCGCGGCGTGCTGGCGGCCGGCGGCAGCGCCTTCGGCCTGCTCCTGACGCTGCTGTTCATGATGATCGCCTTGTTCTTCGCCTATCGCGACGGCGAGCACTTTGCCGGCCAGGTCGACCGTCTCGGCGAACGCATCCTGCCGACCAGATGGGAGCGGATCTCGCGCGTCGTGCCGGCGACGATATCGTCGACGGTGACCGGCATGACCGTCATCGCCATCGGCGAGGGGCTGGTGCTGGGTATTGCCTATTGGCTGGCCGGCGTGCCGTCGCCGGTAACGCTCGGCGCCCTGACCGGCGTCATGGCGCTGATCCCCGGCGGTGCGCCACTATCCTTCACCCTGGTCTCGATCTACCTCGCCGCCAGCGGATCGCCGATGGCCGGGCTGGCGCTGTTTCTATGGGGCGCGGTCGAGTTGTTCATCGTCGACAAGACACTGCGCCCGAAGCTGGTCGGCGGGCCGATAAAACTGCCTTTCCTGCCGACGTTCTTCGGCCTGATCGGCGGCGTCAAGACCATGGGATTCCTAGGCCTGTTCATCGGCCCCGTGTTGATGGCCCTGTTGGTCGCAATCTGGCGCGAATGGCTGCGCGAGGTGGAACTGGCCGACGAAATCGCACTTGGTTCGCCGGCCGAAATTGAAGCCGGCCCGCAAATCGAGGCTCTGCCGGAACCCGACCTGGCCAAGAAGAAGGCCAGTGCCTGATCTCGTAAACCGGTTTGCTCTACACCGGGTGATGTACCGCAAAGTCGCTACGGCGCTTGCGCCCGTCATGCAGTTGCCATGCCGAATGTGCGATCAGCGTCACGACCAGGATCGCACCACCAATCAGGCTGTTGCGGGTCGGTGTCTCGGCAAAGATCATCCACACCCAGACCGGCGCCAGCACCGTTTCGAGCAGGTAGAACATCGCCACTTCCGGCCCCGAAATGTATTTCGGCCCGGCGGCAAGGCAGAAGAACGAGATCGGCATGATGACGGCGCCATTGAAGATGATCCACCACGGCGCGTTCACGTGGAAGCCTTCGCCTGTCACCATGAAGGCTGCCAGCCCAAGCGGCAGAAGGACGCCGACGAGCGAGGTGAATCCCATGTCCTTGCCGCTGGCGCGCGAGATGGTGATGGCCACGGCGATGAAGAAGGCCGAGCACAGCGCCATGAAATCGCCGAACAACTTTCCGGTGCCGACAGAACCGCCGACGATGATCAGCACGCCGACGATCATGATAAGCATGGCGGCGATCGTCACCAGCCGCGGCCTCTCCCGCAGGAATATCCAGGACAGCAACCCCGCGAACACGGTGTTGAAGGCCAGGATAAACACCAGGTCGGCGGTCGAGGTCGTATAGACAGCGGTGACGAAGGAGATCCCGGTCAGCCCATAACAGATCGCCACAATCAGGCCGGACCAGCCGGGGATAAGTGGCGGGGCGTTCCGGTTCAGGGTGCGCCAGACCGACCAGATCACCATCGCCGCGACGAATGTAGTGCCGGTGCGCAGCAGCATGATCGTCCATGCTCCACCGTCGGCGAGGCGGATCAACGGTATGTCGGCAGTCAGCGTCAGCCCGCCGATGGCGGTTATCAGAAGACCTTTCTGGTGATCACTGTGAGAGGACATGCAGGAACTTTCGCAATGAAGAGCAGGCTGGCGGCCGCCGGTGCTATGGCGCACTCTCTCCAGCCAACCGGCTGAACGACCAGCATCTCCTGCCTTGAAACAGTGTTAAGCGCGGATCGTGGAAAAACTCAGCGTGAAACCGCTTCGTTGGTGTAGCGCTCCCAGCCTTTGGGGCCGAGATGCTCCTGCGGCATGAAGCGCATCTTATAATTCATCTTGCGCGAGCCGTTGACCCAGTAGCCGAGGTAGACATGGGGCAGGCCCATCGCCCTGGCGCGGGCGATGTGATCGAGGATCATGAACGTGCCGAGCGATCGCTCCTCGAAATCGGGATTGAAGTACGAATAGACCATCGACAGGCCATCGGCCATCTTGTCGGTAAGCGCCACCGCGATCAGCTCGCCCTGGCCCTTGCCGGTGATGAAGGTATCGGGCCCGCGACGGCGGTACTCGATCACCTTGGTGTCGACATGGGTGTCCTCGACCATCATGGCGTAGTCGAGCACGGTCATGTCGGACATGCCGCCACGGCGGTGGCGGGCATCGAGGTAGCTGCGGAACAGGGAATATTGTTCGGTCGAGGGCTCGGCATTGTGCATGTGGCCGACAAGGTCGGAATTGTGCTGCAGCACGCGCTTCATGTTGCGGCTGGCGACGAATTCCTGGGCGAGGATGCGTACCGAGACACAGGCGCGGCAGGTCTCGCATGCCGGCCTGTAGGCGATGTTCTGCGAGCGCCGGAAGCCGCCTTGCGTCAACAGGTCGTTCATCTCGGCGGCCTTGTCGCCGACCAGGTGCGTGAACACCTTGCGCTCGAACTGGCCATCGAGATAGGGGCACGGCGATGGCGCGGTCAGAAAGAACTGCGGCGACTGGGTCGGATGATGCGTCATCGAGCCTTGGAAACACTCCTTCGAATCACTCTACCTTTGGCGCGGACGGCGAAAAATTCAACAGGATTGTGAGGGCGTGGCTGACTCGACGCCTTCACATTTGCGCTTTATCGGTTGCGACTGCTCTTCAGAGAGCGGTTTCAGCGGTCGGTACGACTGACGACCGTGCCAAGCAAAAGATCGTGCAAGGTTCGCTTGCGGTCGGAAAACAGCGTCACCAGCAGTACCAGCGGCGACAGGATGACGTTGCCAGCCCAGAACAGCACCGAATGGACGACCGCGGTGAGGCCGTCGATCGGCCTGCCGTCGAGCCGGTCGAGACGGATGCGCATTATCTTCATGCCCGTGGTGGCCTGATCGGCGCTGCCAAGCGTGTTCCAGATGTAGAGGATGGCGACGGCCGGCACCAGGATGCCAAACAGCATCCAGCCAAGCCCGAGGGTCAAAAGCCCGAGGAAGAACACCAGGATGGCAAACGGAATGGTGAGCAGCGCGACGATGACATAGTCGATCACGAAGGCCAGGATGCGCCGCGTGCGCACGCCGTCATAGGCCCTGACATCGTCGAGCCTGCTGGTGATGATTTCGCCATCTAGAACGCGCGCGTTCATGTCATTTCCTCGTAACAGGGGCCCGGCATAGGGTGCGGGCCGCTCAGTAGTGAAATGGTGAAGACCTGTAGCGGAATCAAGATCGGGCTTTTCGCGGCGCGCAGGCCCATACTGCGTCAGATGCATTCTGAATTGGTTGAATTTGGGATGCGGATGGCATTAGCTTGCTGCGGCGCAACAAGGCGCTCACGGCGGGGACGGGGCAATATGGATTACGACATGCTGGTCATCGGCAGCGGCCCTTCCGGCCGCCGCGCCGCGGTGCAGTCGGCCAAGCTCGGCAAATCGGTTCTGGTGGTCGACCGCGGCCGGCGCCTGGGCGGTGTCTCCGTGCATACCGGCACCATCCCATCGAAAACGCTGCGTGAAACAGTGCTCAACCTGTCCGGCTGGCGCGAGCGTGGTTTTTACGGGCGCGGCTACCGGGTCAAGCAGGATATCTCGGTCGGCGATCTGGTCGAGCGCCTGCACAAGACGCTCGACCACGAGGTCGAGGTGCTGCAACACCAGTTCATGCGCAACACGGTCAAGAGCGCCCGCGCCGCGGTAAAATTTCTCGGCCCCAACAAGGTCAGCCTGACTACCGACACAGGCGATTACAGTGAGGTCGGTTTTGCCAATGCGCTGATCGCGGTTGGCACAAGGCCGCACCGGCCACGCGAGGTGCCTTTCGACAAGACCCGCGTCTTCGACAGCGACGAGATGCTGGAGCTGGATCGTTTGCCGCGCACGCTGACGGTGATCGGTGCCGGCGTCATCGGGGTCGAATATGCGACGATCTTTTCCGCGCTCGACGTGCCGGTGACACTGGTCGAGCCGCGCAACTCCATACTCGATTTCGTCGACCGCGAGATCGTCGACGATTTCATCCACCAGATGCGCGATCGCGGCATGACCATCCGGCTTGGCAGCGCAGTCAAGGAAATCCGCTCCAAGCCGGACGCTGCCGAGGTCGAACTGGCCGATGGCCGCACCATCCGTTCCGAAGTCGTGCTCTACGCCGCTGGCCGCACCGGCAATGTCGCCAGCCTTGGCCTGGATATAGTCGGTATCGACGCCGACTCCAGGGGGCGTATCAAGGTCGATCCGCAATCCTTCCAGACCAGCGTGCCCAACATTTACGCCGCGGGCGACGTCATCGGTTTTCCGAGCCTGGCCTCGACTTCCATGGAGCAGGGCAGGGTCGCCGCCTGCCACGCTTTCGGCGTGCCCTTGCCGCCGCCGCCGGAAACCTTCCCCTACGGCATCTATGCGGTGCCGGAAATTTCGACCGTCGGCCAGTCCGAGGAACAGGTGCGCGAGAGCGGTGCCGCCTACGAAGTCGGCGTGGCGCGTTTTCGTGAGACCTCGCGCGGTCACATCATGGGCGTCAACACCGGCTTCCTGAAACTGTTGTTCTCGATCGAAACGCGCCGCCTGCTCGGCGCGCATATCGTCGGCGAAGGCGCCACCGAGCTCATTCACATCGGCCAGGCGGTGATCAATCTCGGCGGCACGGTCGACTTTTTCGTCAACAACACCTTCAATTATCCGACGCTCGCCGAAGCCTACAAGATCGCCGGGCTGGACGCCTGGAACAGGATGGGACGAGGGTAGGCAGGCTGGTCATGCTGGTGAGCCCGTCAGCCTGCCTGCGCCACCGCCGCCGATCCCGACAGCCATTGCCGGACGATCACCGCGTCGGCGCTGCCGAATTCATGACCCGCTGGAACAATCCGGGCATCGATCTCTGCTCTGTGCTGGCTGAGCAGCGTCACCAGTGCCGGCGCGAAGGGCGCGTAGGTGAGATCCGCGGCACCGGCGATGATCAGCACTCGCACCCCTGACAGATCCGTCTCCGGCACGTCGTCGAGCACCGGCATCGGTCGCAGCAGCGCGGCGCGTTCGACAAGGCCGGGATGCAGCAGCATCAGGCTCGAGACCAAATTGGCGCCGTTCGAATAGCCGAGGAATGTCGTGCGGGTGAGGTCGAGATGGTGGCGCGTGGCCACGTCGGCGACGAAGCTTGCAAAGGCATCGCTCTCGGTGCGGATGCTGTGCTGCTCGAAACGGGTTGGCGTGATGCGTGCGAACCAGCGGAAACCATCCTCCTGGACAATGCGGCCGCGCACCGCGATCAGCATCGCACGCGGCGCTATCTCTCGTGCCAGCGGTACCAATGTCGTCTCGTCGACGCCCGACCCATGCAGCAGGAAGAAGCAGTCGCCAGTTGAATCCACCGGGCAGTAAAGGCGATAGAGAAAGGCGAGATCACGCTGTAACGCACCATCTTGTGAGGTCTCTTCAGTCATGCCTCATCCTTTTGATTTCATGATGACTTCGGTCAGTTTGCCGGCTTCAAAACGTAATATTTTCAAGTTCCGCGAAAGTTGATTGAACCGGGCGCATTACAGTCCGTTTCCTCGCCGATAACATTCCTCGGGAGGAATCGATGCGGTGCGCCGGGGGTCGCATTGCCGGAATGAACAACCAGCTTTGAGGCCTTTTTGTCGATGACCACCCCAATTTCCCCAGACCGCGATATGCGTGTCTCGGACCGCGACACGCGTATCGATGTGTTCCGCGCTCTCGCGCTGCTGACCATCTTTGTCGATCACGTGCCGGGTACCGCTTTCGAGTATCTGACCTACAAGAATTTCGGCTTTTCGGATGCGGCAGAGGTCTTCGTTCTGATCTCCGGCATGGCCGTCGCGCTCGCCTATGGCAAGAAGTTCCAGCCTGGAAACCGGCTGCTGGCGACGTTGAAGATGTGGCGCCGCGCCGGTGTGCTCTATACCGCCCACATCGTCACCACCATGGTGGTGATGGCGATCTTCTGCGCGGCGGCGGTGTTCGCCAGGCGACCGGAGCTTTTGACGATGATCAACATCGAGCCGTTGATCAAGAATGCACCGCAAGTGCTGATCGGCATCGTCACGCTCGGCCACCAGCTCGGCTACAACAACATCCTGCCGGTGTATGCGGTGCTGCTCTTGCTGGCGCCGGTCTTCCTGCTCTGCGTCAGCTATCGGCCGGTCTTGGCGCTGGTCGCATCCGGCGCGCTGTGGCTGGTCGCGGGAATTTACCAGATCGCTCCGGCGAACTATCCGGAGCCTGGCTTCTGGTTCCTCAACCCCCTGTCGTGGCAGTTCCTTTTCAACATCGGCCTGGCAGGCACGCTGCATGTGCGTCGCGGTGGTGCCATTCCGGTCAATCGCTGGCTGGTTGGCGCTGCCTTGGCTTACATTTTCATGGCGCTGGTCTGGGTGCACAGCCCTCTCTGGGGCCATATCTCCTGGCTAGGCCTGCCTCCGGTGCTGACCGGCTTCGACAAGACCTTTCTTTCACTGCCGAGGTTGCTGCATATTTTGGCGGTGAGTTATTTGATCGTTGCCTTCCCGGCCGTTTCGAACATTTTCCGCACCGGCCGCGATCATCCGCTTGCCATATTGGGCAAACGATCGCTGCCGGTTTTCATTGCCGGCACGGTGCTTGCAATGGCAGCGCAGGTGCTCAAGCTGATCAATCCCGGCGGATTTGCCTATGACTGCCTGCTGATATCAGCCGGCATCGCCATGCAGTTCGCGCTCGCCTATTATCTCGAATGGATTTCGGGCCTTGGCTGGTCCGGCAAAAGCAGGCCGGCACGCAACGTGGCACCGCCCCTCCATCCGTCCTTCGGCATGTCGATGGCGGCAAGAATGGGCCGGTGATGGGCGTTGAGGCGTCAGGCGGGTGAGGGGCCGGATGAGGCCCGCACCACGAGGTCGACCGGCAGCAATTGCCGGCTGAACGAGCCGTCATTTTCAAGGATCGCCTTGACGGCAAGGCGGCCCATCTCGGCGATGGGCTGGACGATTGTGGTCAGGGGCGGCTTGGAAACCGCTCCTTCCGGGACGCCGTCGAAGCCGACAATCGAAACATCGCCCGGTACAGTGATGTCATGCTGCCGTAGCCAGTCCAGCGCATGGAGCGCTATCCTGTCCGACATGGCCAGGATGGCAGTCGGTGTCTCGGCGGCAGCGAAAATATGATCGAGGCCCGCCCAAACGCTCTCCTCGTTATTTTCCGTCTCGTAGATCGGCACGCGCGAGACGTCGACATCGACGCGCGAGAGTTCCGCGAAGTAGCCACGCAGGCGGTCGCGCGTGCCGGAATAGAGGGCCTTCTCCATCCGCTCTTGCGTGGTCGGACCGAAGCCGGAATCGGCGTATGGCAGGGCAAGCACGGCAAAGCGACGATGCCCGAGCTCGGTCAGATGGCGCGCCGCCAGGCTTGCCCCGGCGATATTGTCCACGCCGATCGCCGCGACCGCCTCGTCGCCGTCTGAATCGAGATCGAGTGCGACAAAGGGGAGTTTGCGGTCGCGCGCCAGTTCGACCAGCTTTGAACCGCCCTCGACGCAGAAGACGATGAAGCCATCGACAAGCGCACTCTGGATGTTCCAGGCGAGCTGTTCGCTGTTGGCGGCCGAGACCAGCGAGATCCCCGCACCGGTCGCGTCACAGGCCTGCGAGATGCTGGCCATCATTACCCGGGCGAAAGGGTCTTCGAAGAAATAGGACAACGGTTCCGCGGTTGCGACGCCGATGGCGTTCACCTTGCCGGCGCGCAGCAGCCGACCCTTGGGGTCAGGTCCGCCATATCCCATTGCCTCGGCTGCCGCCTTGACCCGGTCGCGAACCTCCTCGCGCACGATCTCCGGGCGGGCGAACACATTGGAGGCGGTGCCGTGCGACACGCCAGCCGCCTTTGCAATGTCTGCCAGCCGCACCGGTCTTGTCTTTGCAGAGGTCAATGGCGCCATCTTCGTCTCCCTGAATTCATCCCATCTAGCACTTTCGTTGGATCGGTTCAAATTTTGGCTTGATAACAGGCTGGGCGAGGTGTATGTTTGAATCGATCCAATCAATGACGCCGCGGCTGATTGGATCGATTCAAGCAGGAAGGTGTGTCATGCATCCCGTCAATTTTCTATTCGAAGACATCTACCGCAACGACTGGAGCGTCTCGTCAGACGCCGCGAGGCGGAGGCGCCGTGGCGCCTCCAGCCCATGGGTTCGCGAGTTGCGGTTCCTTGTGGAGCGCAAGCGGAGCTGATCGGCGCTACATTTTCGTGGCGACAGATTGGATCGATTCAAATTCTAAAAGGAGTGCACATCATGCATCCCATGAGCTATCTGTTCGAAGACATCTACCGCAACTACTGGGGCATCGCGCCGGCGTCCGAGCGGCCGGAGGCGCGTCGGTTGGCGAGGCTGCGACGCCCAAATCGCGAATTGCTCATCCAGCCCGAACGCCGGCAGGACTAATTGCAGACATATTTGGCTGGGCGCAGGCCTGGTATCGTGGAGGGGCCAGGGGCGTCAGGAACGCGCCCGCGTCAGCGCCGATGCAGCGATCGTTAGCCAGCCGACGATGAGCAAGGTTCCGCCGATCGGCGCCGACAGTGGGAACAGCCGTGAGCCGAGGAAATCGCGGGCCAGCAGGTCGCCGCAAAACAAGAGCAGGCCAACCAGCAGGGCCAAGCTTCCCATTCGCAGGATCCGGTTTGCGCCAAGCAATCCGGCGGCGAGGAAGACCGGCGCATGCATGAGCAGGAAGGATGCGGCAGTGCCGACGAAGGCTCCGCCCAGATGCGCCGCCGCGGCCGACAGCGCCACGCCGGCGGCGCCACAGAGACCGCCGGCCAGGACGAGGATACGACTGCTGTTGCCGGAAAATTGCTCGGCTTTGCTCATGTCCAGGGCTCCATCCAACCCCGTTAGGGCTTGCCGGCGTCGGCAAGCATGTCCTGCTCGCGGCGCGATTGCGCCAGCCAATTATACACCGCACCGCCGGCCATCAAGACCGATGTGCCCAGAAACACCGAGCGCATGCCGAAATGGCCACCGGCAAAGCCGCCAAGCAAGGGACCGGCGACCTGCCCGACATACTGGGCGGAGATCGACAGCCCGAGCACATTGCCGCCGACACCATCGGGAACATTGTGGCGGATGACGCTGGTGATGCAGGGTAAGAGGCCGCCCAGCGCCAGGCCCATCAGGAAGCGCAGGCCGATGAGTTGCCAGCTCTGCGTCACGAAGGCCTGCGGGATCAGCAGCAACGCCGACACGGCAAGCGCGCCGATGACGACGTTCCAGTGACCGATGCGGTCGGCGAGCTTGCCAAGACGCGAAGCCGACAGGATGGCGCCAAGCGCGGCCGCGGACATGACGACGCCTGATATCAAAGTTGCGCGGCTTTGGTCTTCGACGAGCTGCTGCACGTAGACGGTGATGATCGGCTCGATCGACATGGTGGCGAAACTCAACAGCATGCCGGTCGCCAGCATGGCGATAACAGGACGCTTGTCCGGTATTTGCGCCCAGCCGCCTTTCGGCTTCTGCTTCGCAGCTGCGTCTGCTGGTTTCGGCCGGGGATTTTCCTTGATCAGAAACGTGGTCGCAAGGAACGCCAGGAAGATGACGCCGCCTGACAGGAGAAAGGTCGCGCGAATGCCGATCACCGGCGGCAGGGCGCCGCCAACCAGCGGGCCGACCAATGCACCACCGGTGATGCCGGCCGACAGCAGGCCCAAGGCCCAGCCGGAGCGCTCCTTCGGCGTTTGCATGGCGACGAGGATGGTCGACCCCGAGGAATAGCCGCCGGCAAAACCGATCAGCAGCCGCAGCAGCACCAATTGCCAGACCGTCTGCACCATGCCGGTCAGCGACATGCATATGGCCATGCCGAAGCTGGCGCGAACCAGCATCACCTTACGTCCGTAGCGGTCGCCGAGACGTCCCCAGAGCGGCGCTACCAGTGCCGCAGCGAGAAAGGTCGCTCCATAGGCGATCCCCGACCATTGCACGATTGCCGCGTGACCCTCGGCGCCCAGCTGCTCGATATACAGCGGCAGGAAAGGCAGAAGCAGCGTCATGGCGACGAGTGTTGAGAACGAACCGGCAAAACACACGAACAGATTGCGCCGCCAGTGGATGTTGTAGGTGCTGTCGTTCGCCGGAGGCGTGTTCTGCCGCATTGTCATACGTCCTGTCCGGGCAACACGGAGCTACGGGTTGCTGCGGATACCAAGTTGGGATACCAATATGGTACTCGTCATGGACGCAAGCCTGCCCGCTGTCAATGCAACCTGTCCACAGTGATCGGGAACAGCAATTGGCAAGCGGTCCGAAGCGGCCAGAAAATGGAAACGACAATGTCGCAGATGCAGAGCGTCGAAAAACAGCTTCGACAGATGATCCTGGGCCTCGAGATCGGCCCCGGCGAGAAGCTGACCGAGCGCTGGATCGAAAGCCGCTTCGGTGCGTCGCGAACCCCGGTCAGGGCAGCACTTCTGCGGCTCGAGACCGAGGGCCTGGTCGGCAGGGACGGGCGTGGCTGGACGGTGTCTCCGATCAATTTGGCTGAACTCGAGCAGATCGCCGTCTATAGGGAGGCTGTCGAGGTCGCGGCACTTCGCCTGACATGCGGCTTGGTGGACCGCAGTGCCGTCGATGTCATCGAGGCGATGCTCGAGTCCTGCGACAAAGACACGCCGCGCGAGGGATGGCATCGCGTCGGCATGGATTTCCACATCGAACTGGCGCGTCTGTCGGGCAACGAATTCCTGTTCCGGGCGGTCCGCGATGCCATGACCCGCCTGTCGCGGGCGCGCTGGCTGGAGGTTCGCGACGAAGCGGCCCTCAGCCGCGCCTGGGCCGAACATCGCGCCATACTGGCGGCGGCACGTGTTGGCGATGCCGATGAAGCCGCGCGCCTGCTTTCGGGCCATATCGTCGGCAGCCGCGAGCGACTGGTGACGTCGCTGGCCAACGATCGCCGCGGTCTTCGCGCCAGAGGCTTTGCCGTCGTCGCCGCTTAAACCGTTTTCCCGGGAAAAGCGCATAGCGCTTTCCCTTGGGAATTGCTCCAAACGATCAGCGCCGACAGGATGCGGGTCGCGGAAAAAGGCGGCGGCTGGATGTGTGCGCACTTTCGGCCTCGCTTCACAGACGCCGATGGCGTAAGGAGCGGCGATGGAAAACAACCGATTTGAAACACCTGTGACTGTGAAGTCAGCCGCAGCGGGAAGCACTCAGCTCTTGCGCACCGTGCGTGAGGCTTCCGACTACCTCCTCAACAGCTGGCCCGGCAAGCGCAGCCCCAAGCATCGCGCGGCGCTGCAGGCGTGCCACGATGCGCTGGCGGGCGACAAGCCGGCCATGAACGCCAGGCGCGCCTTCATTGCGGCAGCGCGCGAAGTGGATGTCTTTGTCAGCGACAAGGCGCCAGCCTGATATGCAAGCGCCCCTGATACGAGCGCGATAATCTAGGCAGACAATCTGGACTGTGGCGGGGGGGGGGGGGGGGGGGGGGGGGGGGGGGGGGGGGGGGGGGGGGTGTGGGGGGGGGGGGGGGGGGGGGGGGGGGGGGGGGGGGGGGGGGGGGGGGGGGGGGGGGGGGGGGGG
>NZ_JAMYMV010000077.1:0-26775 GCF_040318715.1 Mesorhizobium sp. M1050
CTTGCGAGCTTTCTCGCCGTCACAACGCGTCGCACGATCAAGAAGACCGGCGCGGTCTCGATCGAGACGCGGCTCTTCATCTCCTTGCTGCCGCCCGACCCCGTCCGCCTCGCCGCCGCCGTGCGCGCCCACTGGAGCGTGGAGAACAATCTGCATTGGGTCTTGGACGTGGCGTTCCGCGAAGACGAGTGCCGCGTCCGTAAAGACCATTCGGCGCGCAACCTCGCCATGATCCGCCGCGCGGTGCTCAACATGCTCCGACGCGAGCCTTCAAAGACCTCGCTCAAGCGTAAGCGCCTCAAAGCCCTCATGAACCCGACCTACCGCCAAGCCGTCCTTGCAGGTTAACGATTCATGATTTCGCCCTGCAGGCTCTGTTATCGAGGCTGTCGCAATCGCTAGACTTGACGCGACGGCGCGAGCGACGGGAGCGCTGGTGTCCTCGCAATGTTGCGGACAAGGCGCTCGGCCGCGAAGACATGCGCCTCGATCAGATCAAAGACTGGCATGAGAGCGGATGTCCCAAACCCGACCTGATCGGCCAGCGTCGAGGTCGAAAGCTCGATGCCCTCGCATTTGAACCTTGTGCTCTGTCGGTTGAGCGGCTTGTGCATTCCCAATTTGCCGAAGAGGATCGTCGCCAGCAGATGAGGGCCGATGAAGCCGCGTGGGCGCGGCATGGACGGTGCCGGCGGCTGGCTGATCGCCTCGCAGTCACGAGCGTCGGTACCGTCTCGATCACTTTGAACCGGCGCGGGATCTCTTCCAGTGTCTTGGTAACGTCCTCGCCCAGTTTCGACAGGCGCGAGCCCCCGCAGCATGCACAGGTGGTCGCAGGATCAATGATAACACGCTCTCGCTCGATATCCTCCGGCCAGCGCTTTCGTACCGGCCGTTTGCGCGTGAACGAACGCACGCTCTGGGTCTGGCAGCAGCAGCCTGCGCCGCAACTCTTCCGTGGCACCACGACCAGCTCTTCGAGCTGCAATTCCATCTGGTCGATCAGTCGCGCCGTACACTCGGATCTCTGGCCGCGCAGTTCGCGCCTCGGCTTTTCGCCAGTTCCAGGCGGTCGATTAGGGCCTCGCTGTCCGACAACATGGCCTGCGCATCGGCGGCTTACGCCTGCGTTGCATTGAGCAGCATCAGGCTAGGTTCCACTGCCGCCTCGAGCAGCCGCCCGCCGACATGATCCTTGGCGCGAAGTTCCTTCTGCGCCAGCGCACGTGGTGCGATGCGCGGCAGGATGCAGAGGCGATTGGGATCTAACGTCCCCCGGTTCGACTGGCTGTGCGGAAAGTTCGACTGCTGGAGGATGTTGGCGAAGTAGGAGAATTCAACCGGCACGGAAAATGATCGGCCAGATGTCGCGCCAGAACCATGGACGATAGGCTGGGCTCCATTCCACCGGTCCAGCTTTCCAGTGAAGCAGGGCTGCGGTCTCGGTCGGATCGATCTTTTGCGGCGCGTCAAACGTGCCTGATGTGCCAAACATGTCGGTGCGATAGGCGAATTCGCGGATCGACATGTCCTCGACCACATCTTCCAGCGTGATCATGTCGAGCACTTCCGGCGCGTAGCGGGGATACCCGTGCTGCGCAGATCTGTGCTCCGGCCACTCAAATGCACCCTGACCGGATCTACCCGGTCCGTTCGATCAAGGACAATTTGTCCGACAGCTAACAGTTTTGTCTCCTGGGAATTTTAGGTGCATTCATCAAGCACACTCCGACCTCCTATCAAAAACCCCAGCAAAAAAGGCCTATAGCGATTCGCTGGGCGAGATTGGCGGCTACATCCTCAACATGGTGCGCCCGTTGCGGGTCATCTGCCGCAAGCCTTTGAGGGTTGCGATCAACCAAGGGAGATTGACCTATGCCGAAGGAAAAAAAACCAGGATATCTACATCAACCAGACGTTCTGCGGAGTTTGGCTGCTCAGCTTCGTGATGAGGCTTCGCGAGCCGAGGCGCGGGCGCAGCGGCTGACAGACGGGGTTGAAGCAGTCACCTGTCTTCCCGGCTGCTGGAATACTCTGTCTACCTGCATTCAGGTCCAGCCTCTTTAAGTGGTGCACTGGCCGGCATTTTCGTCGGCCAGCTACTTTCTTGCTTTCTTAAAAGCGCAGCTGTGCTTTGAAATCCGGATATCCGACCATGGGCCATATCGAATTGCTGCCCCAACTCAAAAAATCGGTACGACTCAAGCCAATGCATGGCTATGCCTTGGTTCATGCTCGACATCCATCACAGATTCGCATGGTCGATCCCTCTCACGCGTTCTTTCTGTCGCTGTGCGACAGAACACTCCTCACCTCCGAAATCGCCTATATCTATGGGCAGACATTTGGGCTTACGGATGTTGAAGCAAAGTCCCAAGTAGATCAGCTCCTTAGACTTTATCGGCAGTTTCTCACGTTCGAAGCCAAACCAAATCCAACCGAGCGATTTAGTCCACAGAAATTCCTCTACCCGGCCGACACCCCCGCCATAGAACGCGCCACCTTCGGAAAGTGGCCCGTTCCTGCGGGAATCAGTTTCACTCTCACTTTCAACTGCAATTTCAGCTGTTCGTACTGTTACCAGTATCGCCACCAGAGGAGCGACAGACGCTGGACCCTGAGCAAGTGCCTCGAACTGCTGCACGAGGCGGCGGATTGGGGAGTCGTATTTGTCGGGCTTACAGGTGGTGAGCCAACGCTTTTCGACGGCTGGCTTGAGGTAGTGGAGCGCACCCTCTCGCTGGGCATGCTTCCGGCCATGACCAGCAACGGCACGGTGATCGGAACTTGTTCGGACATTGCCCTTCGGTTGGCAGCTGCGGGCATGGAAGAAATGACGATCAGCCTAGACGTGCCTTCACCGCAGTTACACGATCAGGTTACGCGGTCTCGCGGGCACTTCCCAAAGGTGATCGACGCGATTCGGTTTTTGCGGGCGGCGGGGATTCGGGTGGTGGTCAAGAGTGTGGTGACACCAATGACCCAGAACACAGTGGAAGAGACTATAGATCTTCTGGTGGATTTGGGTGTCGCGGAAGTCGGCATCTCCTACATGGAGAGTGGGGCCATCAAGTCTCCTGCCAATCGCGCTCGCAAGGTGACCTCCAAGGACCTGGCCCGGATAAGAAATCGGATCGAGCGAAAGCGAGAGCAGTATGCACAAGTCTGCACTGTGCATACGCCGAAGGATGCAAAGGGAAAGTGGAACCACAGCGAGTGGTATCCCTGCGGTGGCATCAATATGGGGATGTCGATATTTCCGAGCGGTGACGTCTCAGTTTGTGACAAGATGCATGGGGTGAAGGCCTTTACCTACGGCAACGTGTTCAGCGCGGGACTCAAAGCAATCTGGGACAGTGAAGCGTTTGCTGTCCTTCGTGCGCGGACCGCGAACCCGAAGGTCGTTGATCCGGACTGCGCCCGCTGCAGCAAGTTGCACCTCTGTCGGACATCCTGCTTTGTTGATTCATTCAACGCCACGGGCAGCTACTTCTGCAAGGCCCCATCTTGCGGTGGTCCTTTCTTCAACTAGGTCGCAAACTCATAAACTGGATTTCCGTTTTGTGACGGGTTCTGATTCAAGGCTTCCTTTGGAGGCTTGAATGCGTCGATACGAATTGAGCGACTTCGAGTGGGGTGTGATCCAGCCGCATCTGCCCAACAATGCTCGTGGCGTAGCGCGGGTTGATGACAGGGAAATTGCGGTGGCGACATTGTCGCCGGCGCCGTGATCTGGGCGACCGGCCGCAGCTGGCGGCTGGCGCGATCCTTCGGCGCGAAGCTTCGTGTGCACGGCCACCTCGCCGCATACACCCGCTTCCCGGGCGATTGCCGCATGGTCATCGAGGCCCGGCCCGAGGGCTGGTGGTACAGCGCCGACTTGCCTGGCGGACGCCGGGTGGTGGCGTGCCTGACCGATCCCACTGGGCAGCGAACTGCGCGATCCGCAATCCTGGTACGGCGCACTGGCGGCGACGCAATTCATCGCCCCGCTCCTACCCCCAGGCGCACGCGAAACCTCGGCGTCGATCAGATCGGCGGGAACGGCCACGATCGATCCGGCCGCGGGTGAGCGCTGGGTGGCGGCGGGCGACTGCCTGTTCGCCGCCGACCCGTTGTCGTCGCGCGGCATCGTGCATGCGCTGCGCTCGGGCATCCTCGCCGCCTATGCCGCGTCGGACATGGCCGACGGACGCGATGACCTCGCCCGCGCGCGCTATGGGATGATCGCCGCGCAAGGCCTTGCCGACTACACGCCCGCGCTTGCTGCCCACTACGCCGCCGCCGCGCGATGGGAGACAGCTTTCTGGCAGCGGCGACGGCCTCAACCTGAAGAATGCGCGGCATGTGAAGAGCGCGGCGGATAAATTCATCATGCCCGTCGAAACCTTTCTTGGGTATACGACGGCCATAATGGAAATGCTCGCCGCGCAATCAGGCTCGATCGCTGCCCTGTCCTTGCAACTGGCACGACGGCGATTGTGGAGCAAAACGTGCCGCCCTGGCCTGCTCGCTCGTGTCCGCTTTTGCCGTACGGACAGGGTATGCCGAACGACCAAGCTGACGCGCTAGGCGGACCTATGACTTTGGAACCAAGCATCAGTTTTCGGGCACTAAAACGCGCTGAACCTGGCACGCTTGACGATCGGCAGTCCATTCTCTGTCTTCCCGACAATAAGATGGGTGGCCCCTGGAGGCAAAGAACCGTCGGGATGGGCCTGTACGGCTTCGCCCCGTTCGATCAAACCTCGCACGAACGCTGCTTTCTCGGAGTCGTTCGGGACTATAAGATCGGCCTTCCTTTTAGACGGCACCTTCGCTCTCTCTATGATTTCGCACTATCATATTGTCCAGCTTATCATTGGCATCCACAGTCGCAATCGAATAGCAGCCTTTCCAAGCGCGCGCCGCCGGGGGTCGTTACCAGCCGATGTGACTTTAGCTTACGTCCGTGATCCAGCCGAGCCTCAGGCAATACCACATCGTCATAGTCCACACGACCTCGGCTAAACAGATCGTCGACGAACATCTGAGCCGCGGTCGCTGCGCTGAGAGGTTGTACCGGCGACAAGTCACCGGCGGCGCTTAATGCGACAAAATGGTCTTTCTGTGATGGCGTCCTGACGAAGAGCACCCCGTTGATCCCGTAGTCAACTGCCGGCAACGCTGTCTCGGCCAGTTCTTCCTGTGCGGCAGCAGCGGCAGGGCCAGCAGCTCGCGCGGTTGGGACAGAGGCAATGCTCGCTGCGGAGTGCAGAGAGAGGATCAGACGACGCACGTAGATTGCTTTGATGATCGGCGGATATCTGGCATCCACCGGGCCAGCTGCGATCACCATATTCGCGGCCACTTGGGCGTACCAGTTGGACACCACCGGCGAAGCTTTGATCGCGCTTATGAGAATGCCGGCCAGATCGCTTGCGACTGAGAGCAATTCAGCTTCCGTCGGCATTGTTGGATCTTGCGCCTTGGCGGAAAGGGCCGTGCCGAGCGACTCGAAGAACGCGCCTGTAAAAACGCGCGAAAACGAGTGTGGCTCCGAAGAAAGCTGTGCTGCCGGAGCCGAATTGGGGAGCGTGCTCGGGTCTTGGTACCCAAAGGAATTCACCGCATTCCGCAGGCAGTCCGCATCTACAGCGTCCGGACGCTGCGCGCGGATGGCCGCGCCGATCTGTTCGGCGAGGCGAGAAAGCCGCGAATTTCTGTAAAGGCGGCCGCCGGTATCGTGCAGTATGCTGATGCGAAGCGACGGAAGCTGGATGGCCGACAAGATTGCGCTGATGTCGGCGAACGATTCATGGAATGCCGCGACTTCCTGGCTGCCTACGTCCCACAACTCCGGCTTGAAGGAATCCAGTACCGCGTGTCCCATCTCGTGGCAAACTACATCGGGGCTCTCTCCCGAATAAACGGTACCTGTTCGAGAGGGACTGTGGAAGAAGTTAAGGGCCTCGCGATCGTAGTAGGCATTGAGATCGTCTCCTTCGTCGAGGATGACCTTTAGGGTCGCGCCGACCTGCCACTTCGTCAGCGGAACGCGCACCGACCAGAAGTCCGCGCCCCGTCGCAACGCCTCCGCTGCGGTCCAATACCTGAAATCGGCCGCTCCGGGAGGGTATACGCCCGGCTTTGGAGCAGGCTCGGGAAACCCAAAAGCAAGAGGCTTCTTGGAAAGGTCTGGAATGGGTCGGCTAACCAGTATCCCCGTTCCGGGATCGTCCTCCCAAACGGAAACCGATTTGCTTGCCTCCGCTTTGGCGTTCTTCGCCGAACCTTTCGCCTTCGCCACTGTCGTCTCCTCTTTGGTTTCGATTGAATGGAACTTCGAACTGCTCGCCACAGGCGGCGCCAAATCGGGGTTGTCCGCCCTCGAGCGTCGGAGAGCGTTCTACGTCGCAGTTAGCTGGCAACGCGAACACGCTCCGGCAGCGATCTGGCTACAAGACGCGATGGAGCATCAACCGTGCCGCGCCGCCTCGATCGCGGCGACGCCGATTTTCAGAGCCATCCATGACATCAAACGCGCGCTTTGCTTCAGCGCCACCAGCCGCAAAGGAGGGGCAGCGCAACCTGAGACGGTGCCGTATGGCTTCGGTGCTCGGCCCTTGACCAATTGGCGGCGATGTACAGGGATCCCGAGAGCTTAATGTCGACCGCGCCTGCTACGGCTGATGGACGGGAGAGCACTTGAACGACAACTATCCGAAGGGATCGAGACGATTTTTCGCAACGGTACAATCACCGTCGTGGGGATCTTGCTTGCCTTTTCGCCCGGCTTCGTCACGCATTGGGCTGCTAACTCCAGGCCATGGCGATTCTACGATCTGTTCACCGTTGTGCCGATCCTCTCCGGCATCGCGTTTCAGATGCGGGCGGTGTCCATGTTGCTCGACATGAGTTCGCTGCGCCGACACACCTACGAACGCGCCAACTGCATCTTCATGGCGAGCCTTATCCTGACCGCGTGCGGCGTGGGGCTGGCCGTCCTGCTGATTTCTTCGCGATGTCGGCGAAGGGCGCGCTGCCCGGCGCTTGAGGGGCCTGTGACTGCGCTTTGGCGCTGCCGCTCATGGGCCGACGGGACGTCAGGTCCGGAGGCCCAGCGCTTCTTCCCAAGCGGGCGCCGATGTTAAATTAGAGCGTTTCGGCTTGCCGGAAATTGGAAGCTCGGTGGCTACCTCTCATGGCTTTTGGTGTGCTGGCAGGAAGACCGATGCGCGGGTGTGGATGGACCAAGGCGTTGCATCAGGACGAGGGTCGACAGGGTCCGAGCGCGCATGGCCGAACTGGAGCGCGACCTCATAGTGACCGCACCAATGGGCGCCGTCGGCGTTTCGAAGCGGGACATGAATTTCGCAATGCGAAGTTCAGCCTGGCGCGTCTCGAGGAATGCATCGCCAAAATACCTTGACCCTTTGGTATGGAAGGCGAGCCGGCCAACAAACCCCCAAGCCATCGCGCCAGCTACGCAAAGTGCGAGCGCAACAAGCAGACTCCACGTTCACCGCGATGTGAGACGTTGACCGCGATGTGAGTTGGATCGCTTGGTTCGAATGCTCAAGACCACGACGAGCATATGGCTCTCTGCGCTCGTTGCCATAGTGTTCAGTATTTTATCTGACCAAGCAGTTCAGACACGAACGGGGCTTTCACCCTGCGAATATGCAAATCGCGGTTGTCCTCATGTACGTGGCGGAACTCACGGGCGTGACACGTCGGTCGAATAAGCTCCTGGAAACGCGGTCGGCGCGGGCATTGGCATATATGAAGCGGGAGCCCAATCAGCCGCGCATCCAGCCGCACGACCAGCTTGCGAGCGACCATCTCGGCTATCGCCCCGTCAGTTTCGGTCTGCATCACATTAAGGCGAGCCTCGCCTTGCCGCGTGATTGGCCTCGTGTCAGACCTCTCTGCGCCTCCCATTCAGCCATTGCAACAAGACCCTGACATTTATCAACGTTTTCTATCCGCACAGGAGCGCGATGACGGCCGCACTCCCATTTCCTTGAGCAGCCGGCCCGCCCCGTCAATCTTGTCCATGGTCCACAGCATGAAGCGACTGTCGACATGGATGGCGCGGTCACGGTCCGCATCGGGAGCCCAGTCCGAGATCACGCCCTCGAGTGTGCCGTCGAAAGCGAGACCCACGAACTCGCCACGCCCGTTCAGCGTCGCCGAGCCGCTGTTGCCGTTGGTGATGTCGACGGTGGACATGAAGTCGACCGGCAACGTGCCCAGCGTTGGCGCGACATATGGGCCATAGTCCTTGGCCTGAATCGCGGCAACTATGGCATCCGGCGCATCGAACTCACCTTTGCCAGTGTGCTTCGCTAGAAGTCCCTCGGCCGTGGTGAAGGGCGTCCAGATCTGCCCGTCGCGCGTGCGTCCTGTCACCTTACCCCAGGTGATGCGCAGCGATCCATTGGCGTCGGGATACACGGACCGGCCGATCGACTGCCGATAGGCACGCAGGCCCTGCATATAAGTCGCCCGGGCTGCCTGCGTGCGGCCGGCGCGGTCCTTGGCCGCGCGCTCCGTAGCTATATCGCCGGGGTAGAGTGCGACCGCCAGCTTGATGAAAGGATCGTCCGACAGCTCGAAAGCAGCCGCGGGCTTGTCGAGCCAGCCGAGCCGCGTGGCCGTGTCAGCGAGTTTGGTGTCTGCATAAAGTCGGTCAAGGCCGATTTGGTCCAAAGCGGTCTCGAACGCAGTATCGCGGTCCTTTTCGTTCAGCCGGCGATATTCATCGAGCGCGGCCTCGAAGAGTTTGCGATCGATGTCGGGCAGATAACGGCGTTCGATCTGCATCAGTTGATCCACGGTCTGGTTACGGTCGCGATCCTGAAATCCGCTTTCACGGTCTTCGTCAGACTTCTCGCGCTCCTTGGCCCAGCGATAGAGACCGCGCGCGGATGAGAGGATTTGCGCGCGGTCCAGCAGCGCCTGCCGCAGCTCCTCGAGTGAGGCCCGGCTATTCTCGGCCACTATGGCGTCCAGTTCGCGGATTGCTGCTCCATAGCGCGCCTGCCGCGCAGGATCGTCAGCGACCCAGTCGCGATAAGCTTTCTCCTCGGTGGCCTTGCGCGCCTCGAGCCCAATTGCATCGGCGCCGGCGAGATCGCCCGCCAGCTTTTTCTCGTAGTTTTCCGCGCCTTGCAGGATGGAGGCGTAGCGGATCTGCGCCTCGCGATTGCCTGTCGTGGCTTGCCTGATCTGGGCGGCATAGTCCGACAGCAAACGCTGCAGCAGCGGTTCGTAGTGCGCGAAATTGAACCGGACTTCGTCGGCGGTGCGCAACCGATTGGTGGACCCCGGAAAGCCGGCGACCATGACGAAATCGCCTTCCTTGACCCCGTCACGGGCTATGGGCAGCCAGCTCTTCGGCCGGTAAGGAACATTGTCGCGCGCATATGGACGGGCGGAACCATCAGGAGCGACATAGGCGCGATAAAAGCCGAAGTCGCCTGTGTGACGCGGCCACATCCAATTGTCGGTCTCGCCCCCGAAGTTACCGATGCCAAGCGCGGGCGCATAGACAAGGCGCACGTCCTGAATTTCGAGTTTCTGCTCCAGATAGTAGGAGGCGCCGCCATAATAGGCCCATACCTCGCAGCGGCGATTGGGCTGTTCTTCACATGCGGCGATCAGCGTTTTGCGGTTTGTGTCGAGCCGCTCATAGCGGGCAAAGCCGTTCAGCTTGTCCGAGACGCCGTTGAGCATGTCGGCGGTCACATCCCGCATATGCTCGATCACATAGATGCGGCTGCCAGGCGCCGCGGGCAATTCTTCGTCCACGCTCTTCGCCAGAAAGCCGTTTGTGAGATAGTCCTGACCCTCCTTGCTGTGGTATTGGATGGATCCGAACACACAGTGGTGATTGGTTGCGACTAGCCCTTGTGGACTGACGAAGGAGGCAGAACATCCGCCAAGTGATACGATCGCGTTGAGCGGGCCAGCGTCCAGACGGCCCAGCTGTGCGGGATCGATCTGGAGCCCATCCGCGCGCATGGCCGCGCCCACTTCCGCAGTCTGGCCCGGCATCCACATACCTTCGTGCGCCCACGCAGCGCTGACCGTCCAGAGCAAGGCGATGGCAGTTGCCTTGGCCAACCGTTTCAAATTCGAGTTCATGCTGGTTGTCCCTCTAATCCGCTTCCTGTTTTCCGCAGACCGGAATCGATGACAATCGGGTGGCCGGCATCCGCCCGCGCCCGTCGGCTGCCACTCCGAGTGGACCGTTAACGCAAGAATCCGGATGACGCCCACCTCTCTTGTGGGGTGGCCTGCATGTTTGCGAATCGTTCGCCGCACTAACCGTGCCAAAGGAATAAAGCTTTCAATTACAATGTGGTGGTGAGCCGCCCCATCTGTGTCCGATCTCCGACATCGTCGTAAACCCGACATTGTCGTCCTAAGTGATCATCTGCGGCGGGAAACATCACGCTTATAGCTGACGGTCGCGGTGTTCATGCCGTCGCGTTTAGCCGGCCGGCGCAAGCTTGAGAGTCACCTGAGATCAACCTGGCAAACGTTTCCTCTGGCGAGAACGGCCGGTTGAGCGCATGCCGATGCCGATGCCTTCCTCCTGCACTAACCGCTTCAGCACCGAGAAAACTTTGGCCGTCTCGCCGGCAGTTGGGTTGGCCGTCGGCTCGTCAAGAAGCAGCACTTCCGCTCCAGTTGAAAGTGCACGAGCGAGCTCGACGATCTGGCCCTCGTGGAGGGACAGTTTGCGTGCCGGCAAATCGATGATCTCTTCGCCGATCGCGGGGTCGATCAGCCGGAGCGCACCAAGGGCGATTTCGCGCATGCGGCGACGGCTGATTTGCGACCAGCCCGACCTTGCATGCACGATGCCGATGTTTTCCGCGACCGACAGCTCGGGCAGCAGCCCCAGCACCTGATGCACCACAGCAATGATCGGGCTGGTGTGGCCGGCCTTCGACGAGGCGAAGCTAATATCGCCGGCATCGCATGAGGTCAGTCCCGTTCACGCGAACTCGGGCGCTCTTTGCCTGTTCGCCATCATCGGTGGCCCGCGGGATGCAAACGGCAACAATCCCGATGCGATCGCATTGATTTCGCAGTATGGCAATACAGGCCCGGAACCGCCAAATCGGCCCCTGCCGGCTATCATGCGACGACCAGCGGGGGGGGATTCTATGCTGCCAGTCTACTGTTTCGCAGCGGATCCGCCCTGGCGAATATTCCAAAGACTGAGGACGCACCTCCCACAGCGACACTACAGTCGACCAACAATGCTTGGATCGAGAAGCCACATCTTGCCGGAAGGAAGGGCTCGCAAGAACTTTCATGCCGTGCCAGAACACGGTATCAATCGAGCCGATCGGCGTGCCGTCCACGACCCGACCATGGGATGGTTGCCTGAGACGCACAAAGTGCGGGAAAGTGGAGAGCTCATGGGACTTGTGACGCTGGAGCATTTCGCCGGGTGCGTCGGCAGCGCGTTCGACCTCGACATGGGGGAGAGTTCGCTGCCCATGACGCTGTCAGAGGCGCGGCCGCTGCCGGAAAGCGGATTTCCCGGAATTCGGCGATCGCCCTTTTCCCTGATGTTTCGAAGCGGCTCACCGATCGTCCTACCGCAAAGGCTCTACAAGCTGAAGAATGCGACGTTGGGCAGCTTCGAAATGTTCCTTGTCCCTGTGGCCAGGGACAAGGAAGGCATTGTCTATCAGGCAATCTTCAATTGACGGTGCATCCGGTCGAACCGGACAAGCAAGGCCGGTCAGGCCGTAGACCACTCCATCCCGATATGGGTATCGGTAGCATCGACTTCCTGAAACTGAAGGCGGCGGTATAGAGCCTGTGCGCGGATGTTGCGTCGCTCGACATGCAGGAATACCCCCGATGCCCCGGAGGTTTGCGCCTGGCGTTGAATTGCCTTCAGCAGGGCGATCCCTCGGCCACGCTTGCGCCATTCCGGCAGGAAACCGATGTCGATGATATGCCAACGCTCGGTGCTGGTATCGACATAGAGCCGTCCGATCGGCTTGCCCTTGTCCTGAAGGATCAGGAAATCGGCGTTTGAAAATACGCTGACATAGTGGCGATGCTGGAGGGCGAATTGCCCGTCGATGAAAGCCCGCTTCATCTCCTGCAGCCAAGGCACGGGTTCCATTTCCTCTATGCGGAATGACCAGTAGAGCCGGCGCAGAAATGGAATGTCCGCGAGCGTCGCCCTGCGGGACGCGCCACGTGGAAAGCTCAGCCGGGAGCTTTCGCCGGCAGGAAATGCCGGCAACGCTTCTGCTTTGCTGGAGGCCATCAACCGAAGGACGGAAAGACCCCCGACATCGCTATACTGTAATTCACCGCGAGGTAAGGCTGGCGATTCTCATGCGGCTGACTGTTCCCGGTAGCGCCGAGCATGGTGGACAGGAATTGCGCGTTCGCCTGCGCATTGGCCACAAAAGGACTGGTGCTTCCGGGCGGGGCCAATGAATTGCCGGCAGAGGGCGAGCCCGTTTTCTTGGCCAGATCCGGCTGGTTGTATATGGTGAACTGATGCGCGTGCGCCGGCATTTGTGCAACCGTCAGCGTCTCGCTGGTTGCGCCAAACGTCTCGCCGATGGTGCGGCTTGAAAGCCCGGGGCCCCTGCCCTGGTTGCAGCCGGCGCGGTTGGTGAAGTTGGGCAGTTGAAAGGTAGTTGTGCCATTGCCGCCGTAGTTGGTGCCAAGCAAAGAGAACAGCGCCGAATTTTGCTGGATCGGAACAACGGCGCCATTGCAGGAAGCCCACCCGCGCGGAGCGAAGCTGAACCCGAAAACCTGTATCTCACCGAGGAAGGGCTCAGTCATTGGAATGTCCTTGCGATCTGGATGGCGAACCGGTTTCCATAAACAATCCCGTGCGCGGGCTCAGCCCTGCGATGGGTAAATTCCCGCCCATGCAATGCAGAACTGCACTGTCAGCGTCGGCATCGTGTTGTCGTGAGCCGTGTTCCCGCCGATAGTCTGCGTCGATTGAGGGGCGGTGACATAAGGCGTAGCGCCGGCAATATCGGTCACATACATGGTGTCGTTTGAGATGGCACCAAGTTCGGCCGCCGTGTTGACCGATTTGCCATCGGCGCTCGACGTGGTCGCGGTCATCGAATGATTGTGCTGCGGCATCTGCTGAGGGAGCAGGGTGACGTCCTCGTTGCCGGCCGCCTGGCCCAGGACATAGCTCGATAGGCCAGACCCTGTGCCCTGATGGATGGGCACACGACCGGAAAGATTGGGCACGGCGAACGTGGACTGGCCATCGCCGCCATAGGTGGTGCCGATCAGTGTAAACAACACGTCATATTCCGAGATGGGATACACCCCTCCGTCGCAGGCGAACCAACCGTTCGGCACGCGCGAAAAACCGAACATGCGGATTTCTCCGACAAAGGGCGTGCTCATCGATGGACCTCCTCAGGGCAGTGATTTGGCGGGCAATTGTGTGCTGGCGGCGTCAACTGCGTGACGGAAAAATCCCGCTCATCGCGATGTTGTAGTTGATGGTCTCGTAAGGCTGAATGTTCGGGTGCGACTGGTTGCCGCCGACATAGGTGACGGTGGGAGCCGACAAGGGAACCGCGCGGCCATTCGGTGCGGCATAGATGGCGTTTGTGGTGGCGCCATAGAGCGCCCCGCTGGGATTGCGCGCCGCACCCGCTGCCGTGGTCGCATTACCCACATGGTTATGGGCCGGCAGTTGCTGAGACAGCAGCGTGACGTTTTCAACCCCGCCCGTTTCACCCCACTGATAGGCCGTCGGGTTCCAGTTCGGATCGGCGGATGGGCTAAATCCGACCGGGGTGCGGCACTGCAGATTGGGCAGGCCGAAGGTCGTGGTACCATTGCCGCCATAGGTCGTGCCGAGCAGCGAAAACAGCGCCTGGTTCTGAGCGATGCCGATTATCGAGCCGTTGCAAAAGGCGAAGCCCTTTGGCGCGAACCCGAATCCCGTCATCATGATCTGACCGAGAAAAACTTCCGCCATTAGCACCTCCTAATATTAGACATCTTAGTTTGTTGAATTCATCATTGCTCATGAATCACGGATTCTGCAAGTGGAGTCTTTCACCTGAGGTAGACATGGTGAAGACTGTATGATTTACTTTGCATTCGAATCCGAAGAAGGTGATCGCGCCCGGATTCTGGGGCAGATTAAAGCTTTGATTGATTGATATTTTTCGCTTCGGCAATAAAGCGTGTCGATTGGCGGCATGGGGGGCGTGCATTGGATCTGACTGTAAAGTATTGCGTCGGGCGTTCGGACGCGCTTGCCGGCAGTTTCCTGCTATGGGTTGCCACGCTAGCGTTTGTTGGCATGGCTGCGTTCGCTCCATCCCGGGCACAGGCCGCTCCATCATTAGGCTGCCCCGCCCCCATAACGTTTACCGTGGCATCTGGCGGCTCTCATCAGATCGACGCGTCATCATGCGATGCTTTCGGAACAAACCCACAGAGCCAAGTGGTGCAGCCCGCACACGGCACCGTCACCATCGACAACCCGTCGGCCGGGCTCCTGACCTATGTCAACAATGGCGACGGCGCCCTGTCCGACAGCTTCACCTTTGAAGACGCCTCCTCGGGTGTCGTCACGGTCAATGTGACAGTCTCCCCTGCCAGCTCGCCGATCACCGTTACCCCTGCAAGCCTGCCGACACCGGCAGTCGGCGTTTTCTACGACCAGACACTTTCCTCTAGCGGTGGCGTGGGGCCCTATACCTATACGCCGGGGGGCGGCAGCTTGCCCCCGGGACTCAGCCTTGCAACAAACGGCAGGATTTCCGGCACGCCAACGGGCTCGGGCCCTTACAATTACACCGTGCATGTGGTGGATTCCACCGCCGGCACGCCTTTGACGACTGACAAAAGCTACAGTTTGAGTGTCCCTGGACCCACGCTGGCCGTTTCGCCGACCAACCCGCCCGCAGGCTCCGTAGGCTTTGCATACAGCCAGCAACTCAGCACCAGCGGCGGCACCGCGCCCTATACTTACAGCGTCGAGATTGGCCCCCTGCCGGCTGGATTGAGCTTGTCTTCCAGCGGCCTGATCTCCGGAACGCCGAGCGTTCAGGGCACCGTCACATTCAAGGTCAAGTCGCAGGACAGCACAACGATCTCGACCGGGGGCGTCTGGTTCGTCATCCAGGACATAACCGTCGTCATCAATGCCGCGCCGACCCTCGTCGTTAATCCGGCCACTCTGCCTGGCGGCGCAGCGGTCGGATCGACCTACAGCACGACCATTTCCGGCAGCGGTGGAACAGGCCCTTATACATTCGCCGTCACCGCGGGATCGCTTCCGGCCGGTCTGAGTTTGAACACGACAACAGGCGCACTTTCGGGCACGCCAACCGCCGGCGGCACATTCAATTTCACCGTCCAGGCAACCGATAGCAGCACCGTGCCCGGGCCATTCAGCGGCACACGTGCCTATACGCTGGTTGTTGCCGCGCCGACCGTCAGCCTACCGACGACCACACTTGCCAACGGCACGGTCGGCGCGGCCTATTCGGCCTCGCTCAATCCCGCGACCGGTGGCACCGCGCCCTACGCATATGCAGTGACGGCCGGCGCCCTTCCGCCAGGCATATCGCTGTCCGGCGCGGGTGCGTTTTCGGGAACGCCGACCGCAGAGGGAGTTTATAACTTCTCTGTAACCGCGACTGACAGCAGCACGGGAACCGGCCCCTATTCAAGCGCGCCCCGCGCCTACAGCATCCAGATCGTCAACATTCCGCCGGTTGCCAATCCGGTGTCGGCCACGGTCGCCTATAACAGCAGCGCCAATCCAATCACGCTTAACATCACCGGCGGAACGCCGACATCGGTTGCGCTCGCCACAGCGCCTGCCCACGGCGCGGCAATGGCCAGCGGCACATCGATAACCTACACCCCCACTGCCGGATACGCCGGTCCAGACTCGTTCACCTATACGGCAACGAATACGGCCGGAACGTCCGCACCGGCGACAGTAACCGTCACGGTCAGCAATCCGACGATCGTGGTCGCGGCATCCGGGGCTTTGGCCGCCCAAGTCGGCGTTACCTATTCACAGACCTTCACCGCATCCGGTGGTGCTGCGCCGTACACACTGACGGTAAGTGGCTTGCCGGCGGGCCTTTCCGCCACAGGGACGACGACCAACAGCGTGACCGTTTCCGGGACGCCGACAGAAGCGGGCAGCTTCGGCCTCAATGTCACAGGCACTGACAGCAGCACCGGAAATGGCCCATTCCCGATTTCCCAGCCCTTCACGCTCACCGTCAGTGCGCCGACGCTTTCCATGACGCCGGCGGCGGGGGCACTCACCGTTCCCTACGCTGCGCCGTTCAGCCAGCAGTTTTCGACGACAGGCGGCGTTTCGCCCTATGTTTTCGCCCTCACCGGAACGCTTCCCACCGGCTTGTCCTTCGATGATACGACAGGGCTGCTGTCCGGAACGGCGACCCAGACCGGAAGCTTCCCGATTTCGGTCAAGGCAACCGACAGCTCTACCGGAACCGGAGCGCCATTTTCCGTCACAGCCAACTACACGCTGAATGTCGGCGCGCCGACCATCACGATCACGCCGGCTTCGCTGGCGGATGCGACTGCGGGGGCTGCCTACACACCCGTCTCCCTTGTCGCGTCCGGCGGCGTTGGTCCCTACAGCATCACTGTATCTTCCGGTCCGCTGCCGAACGGCACGTGGCTCACTACGGCGGGCGTTCTTTCGGGGACGCCGACGCAGTCCGGCACATTTCCGATCACGATTCAGGCGCAAGATGCGAATGGCCAGACGGGCACCCAGAGCTACAGCTTGCAGGTCCTTGTGCCTGGCCTGACGGTGTCGCCCGCCAGCCTTCCGGGCGGTGTGGCCGGAACCGACTACAGCCAGCCGCTGTCGGCGAGCGGCGGCAATAACCCTTACAGCTTTGCAGTAACTTCGGGTACGCTGCCGGCAGGCATAACGCTCACGGGAGATACGCTCGCAGGCACGCCGACCGTTGCGGGTAGCTTCAGCTTCACCGTAACGGCAACGGACAGCACCGGCGGCACCGCGGCCACTGGGAGCCTGGCCTACACGCTGGTGATCGCGCCGCCGACCATAACGCTGGCGCCGGCCACCTTGCCCACAGGCCAATACGGCGTTGCATACAGCCAGACGCTTGCGGCCAACGGCGGCACCGGCCCATACACCTACGCGCTGACCGGCACGCCGCCTGCTGGAATAACGCTGTCAACCGCGGGCATGCTTTCGGGCACGCCGACGGAAATCGGCTCGTTCAACATCACCGCCACGGCAACGGACGATCTCGGTTTCACCGGCGCGGCAAATTATACCCTGGTGATTGGAAACAACCCGCCGGTCGCCAACCCGGAGACGGCTGAAACGCTTGAAGGGCAGCCTGTGACCATCCACGTCACGGACAACGATGGCGGGACCATCACCTCCGTGGCGATCGCCACCGCACCCGCGCACGGCACCGCGTCGGTCAGCGGCACTGACATCATTTATACCCCGGGAGCGTCCTTTAACGGGTCGGACACACTGACGTACACGGCGACCGGACCAGGCGGAACCTCAGCGCCTGCCACCGTCACGATCAACGTCAGGCCTCTGCCCGTCCCTGTCGCGCAAAATGTCACGACATCGTCCGGCAAGGCTGTGGTCGTCGACCTGACCAAGGATGCGGTCGGCGGACCGTTTACCAGTGCGACCCTGGTTTCCGTGCCGCCGCCTTCGTCCGGCACGACGACACTGAACGGGTTCCAGATGACGTTCACGCCGACCCCGACCTTCCGTGGCACGGAGACGGTGACCTTCACCGTGAGCAATGCCTATGCAACGTCGGCGGTGACGGCGATCACCATCGAGGTCGTCGAGCGTCCCGATCCGACGCTGGACAGCGAGGTCATGGGCATCCTCAACGCCGAGACCGCGGCTACGCGCCGTTTCGCCACCTCGCAGATAGGCAATTTCCAGCAGCGCCTGGAAGGCCTGCATGACAGCGACAATGGCCAGGAACCCACGGATGGTCTGGCCTTTGTCCAGGGCGTCGTGCTCTCCTTCGACAGCACCTGCGGGGAAGCCGAACAAGCGGCAAAAGGACCAGACTGCGGTCGCAGCAAGGCGGCCGACCCGGACTGGCCGTTCAAATCGTCCCTCGACGACACCACCACATCGGGCACGCCGGGCGGCTTCGGCACCGGCAGCTTCGGCCACAGCAAGGTAACCATCTGGACCGGAGGCTCGATCAATATCGGTGAGCGTGACGGCGACGACGGCTACAAGTTCGAGACCACAGGCCTAAGCGCCGGCGTCGACTATCGCCTCAACCGCGCTTTCGCGATCGGCCTTGGCATCGGCTACGGCCACGATGTCAGCGACATCGGCGACAATGGCAGCCGCAGCACCGGCAAGGCCTACACGGCGGGTCTCTACGCCAGCTATCATCCCGGCCAGGACTACTTCATCGACGGTCTCGTCGGATATCAGTGGCTGTCGTTCGACTCGCAGCGCTATCTGACATCCGGTGGCGGCTTTGCCACCGGCGAGCGGGACGGTGGCCAATGGTTCGCCTCGGTTTCGGCCGGCAGGAAGTTCGAGATCCAGGAATGGCAGATTTCGCCCTATGCGCGTCTCGACATCGCGAAGGCGACGCTGGATGCCTTCGCCGAAAGTGGCGATCCCTCCTCGGCCCTGCACTATGGCGAGCAGGACATCAGTACCACCACCGGCAATCTCGGCCTGACGCTCGCCTACGGGTTCGCCGCTGACTTCGGCGTGGTTTCACCGCAGGTGAGGATAGAGTACCAGCACGACTTCCAGGGCGACAGCGCGATCACCATGAACTACGCCGACATGTTCGGCGGGCCGATCTATCACACCTCGATCGACGGGCTCGGCAAGGACCGCTTCATGCTCGGCCTCGGCGTGAATGTGCAGACGGTGCAGGACTTCAACGTGCGGCTGGAATATCGCGGCCTGTTCGGCAGCGATGGCGATACCGACAACGGGTTCCTGGTCAATCTGGGCAAGAACTTCTAATCCAGCCGCCACGAGACCTGTGGCGCCCGTTTGGTGCTTGTTCTTCGCGGCCCAAACGTAGGCGAGGAGCTTGCTCGGGGAAGACGCCCTGCGAAGCGGACATCGGCGTAAACGCCAGCTGGATACGAAATTGGTGATCGTGCCGCGCTGCAGAGCCGCCGATCGCGGCTGAACTTCTACAAGTAAATGAAATTGCAATAAAATCTTAATGAGCCGTATAAGCAACCCTGCACATGGCCATTGAAGTAACTTTCACCTTTTACATTCAATCCATCTAGACAATTCTCACGATCTGGGTCACTATGCTTGCGGATTGAAATCTAGAGCCAATTTGAGGGAGGCCCCATGTCACGTGGTGGATCGATGGTGCGCGCGCGAATCTTCGCGGGTGTTTTCGTTAGTGGCCTGGGACCAATGGCGGCATCGTCAGCGGCAGCCGAGATCCTCAATCCACCCTTGTTGCAGGACGAACGCGCGCCGATCGCCAAGCCTATCCTGACGGAGGCAGCACCGGCCGCGCCCCTGCCCGGCAACACGGCACCGGTGCGCGGCGACCGGCTGCTCGACCTCAAGATCAACTATATCGACAATCAGATCTACAACCCGTCGACGGGCGGCTACGACAAGGTTCATCTGCGCGGCTACACGGGCAAGGGTGTCGATCCCGGTGCGCCCTATGTCTCGCCGACCATCGAGGCCGTTCCCGGCGACACGGTGCGCATCATCCTCGACAACCAGCTGCCGGCAGGCCCGCAGCCCGGCGACCCCGGCTGCATGACGGGCGGCCAGATGCCCGACATTCCGCACTGCTTCAACGGCACCAACCTGCACACCCATGGCCTGTGGGTAAGCCCGACCGGCAACAGCGACAATGTGCTGTTGTCAATCAACCCGCAAACCAAGTTCACCTACGAGTACAATATCCCGTCTGACCACCCCTCCGGCACGTTCTGGTACCACACGCACCGCCACGGCTCGACCGCGTTGCAGGTGTCGAGCGGCATGGCCGGCGCGTTGATCATTCGCGGCGGTCGCCCGCCGACGCCAACCGCCCATGGCGACATCGATACGCTGATCCCGACCTCGGCAGTTCCGGAGCGGGTGCTGGTGATGCAGCAGATTCAGTATGCCTGCCGCGGCCCGGCCGCGAAGCAAGGCGACCTCGGCCCGATCAAGCAGGATATTAACGGCCGCTATTTCTGCGACCCCGGCGATGTCGGCGGCATCGAAGGCTACGACCAGTTCGGCCCGGGCACCTGGCCGGCATCGGGTCGTTATACCTCGCTCAACGGCAAGGTGTTCAACCCCACCGACCCTATGAAGGCGACGCAGGGTCAGATCGAGCGCTGGCGCATCATCCATGCCGGCGTGCGCGACACGATCAGCCTGCAGTTCTTCAAGGTGCTCGACGGCAAGTTGAAGCCTGGGGTGAAGACCCTGCTCAGGGCCGAGACCACCGCCGCCTTCATCAAAGATACCTGCGACACCGAGCCAGTGCCTTATGCGCTGGTCGCCGCCGATGGCCTGACAATGGCGGCTGCGCAAATGACCAAGCTGGCGACGCTCCAGCCCGGCTACCGCTTCGACGCGCTGATCGTCTTTCCGGAAGCCGGGCGCTACTGCGTGATCGATTCCTCGGCGCCCAAATCGGGCGTGGTCAACGGGCTGGATGTGAGCCCACAACTGCTCGGCCTGATCGACGTTGCGCCGGGCAAGCCGGTCGACAATGTCGAGTCCTATGTTAAGAGCATACTGGTTGCACTGGCCGAGACCAACATGCCCGCCGACGTCAAAGCGGCAGTGGTGTCCGATCTCAAGGCTGGCATAAAGTTCACCAGCTTCACACCGCACCCCGACGTCACGGACGAGGAGGTCAAGGGCAGCGGCACGCAGGAACTGACCTTCTTCATCGATACAACAGGGCCGGACATAAAGTTCGAGGTTGGCAACACCCTCAACACCGCCGATACCAAACCCTATGATCCGACCCGCATCGACCGCCAGCTGCCGCTCGGCAAGGCGCAGGTGTGGACGCTGCAATCGCATTTCGTCAGCCATCCGTTCCACATCCACGTCAATCCGTTCCAGATCGTCTCAATCACCGACCCCCTCGGCAAGGACGTCAGCGCGCCTGGAGCGATAGACGACATCGCCGGGACACCCGACCCGCAATATACGGGCCTCAAGGGCGTGTGGAAAGACACGCTGTGGATCAAGAGCCTGATCCCGCAAAACCTGCCCACGGGTTTTTCAGGCATCTACACGATCACGCTGCGCACCCGCTACGAGCGCTATATCGGCGAGTATGTGCTCCACTGCCATATCCTAGACCACGAGGATCAGGGCATGATGCAGAACGTTGCCGTGGTGCTGCCCGGTGAGGTGGGTGACGCCGTGCAGGGCGACGCCATGCAGATGCATGGGATGCCGATGGGTGGCCACGATGCCCACAAGTAAGGCGCAGGCGTCCGAACCCGATGCGCCGTTTACGTGGAGCGACGTGGAGGCGATCCTCACCGCTGCGGGCGGCAAAGCTGGACCAGGCAGCCTGACCGGGGTGACGCTGCCGGATTTCCTGACGCTTGAGCTCCAGGGCATGCCGCTGATCGCGCCGCTTTCAACAACGTGTTGCGGCAAGAGCGACGCCGAGGGGCGCGGTGCGCGCTCAGCGCTGGTCCGCGGCTTGCGCGGACTGCCGCCCTTCGACGGCAAGCAGCTCCCCCGCCTGCCCTGGGGCGGCAAGCCGATCGCTTATGACGATATCGACCGGATCGAGACCTGGATCGACGAAGGCTGTCCCGGAGAGCTGATCGGATCAGTCGCGCTTGCCGGCGAGGTCAGTGTGGCCACCGAGGCACGCGTCGAGGTAAAGGGGCTTTCCGGCCCGATCTTCGGCCCGGCATCTGATCCCGCGGCATGGCGCTATGCCAAGGGAGAATTGCGACAGCGCATGGACGTCGATGTGCTCGACGACGCGCAGAAAGAGCGGCTGCGCCATGCATTTCGCGAGCTGTACAAGCTCAACAAGTGGGTCGGCGACAAGCGCAGCTACAACAACCTGGCGCTGATCCACCAGAACCACTGCCAGCATGGCTGGGAGCGATTCCTGCCGTGGCACCGCGTGTATCTCTATGAATTCGAGCAGGCCTTGCAGGATTTCTGCCCCGACGTGACCATGCCGTGGTGGGATTTCCCTGCATCGCGCTACAAGCCTGAAGACCCGGCCAACGGCGCAATCCTTCCCGATGCCTTTAAGGGCTTTCTGACGGAAGAATCGGCACGTTTCCTGGGCGATAAGGGTTTTCCGGCCAAGATCGACACGCTGGTCGGCCAGTTCTGGGCCAATCCGACCCAAGTTTACGACGCGGTGAGCACAGCCTGCGGCAAGGAATATGTGGCGGGCGAAAACCGCAAACGGCTGATCGACGCGCTGCTCGAGGCCAATCCGCTCTGGTATCCGCTGCGCTATTCCAGCCAGTTCGGCAACGGTTCGATCAACACCGTCATCCATTACCATTACCCGGCGCAGGAGGACATTGACGAGATCCTGTCGCTGCGCACCTTCCGCGACTTCGGCGGCGGCAGCCTTTATGTCGACAGCTTCGGCTTCCTAGACCAGAACCCGCACAACACCATGCATATCTGGACCGGTGGCATGAACCCGGCGTTCAAGACCGACGCTCCCGCCGATCGCAACAGCGCGGTGCGTGTTGCCGGCCGAAAATTCCACCAGCGTGACGATCTCTATTCCGAGCCGCAGTTCGGCGACATGTTCTCGAACCTGACTGCGTCCTACGATCCGATCTTCTGGCCAGTGCATGCCAACATCGACCGGCTCTGGTCGCGTTGGCAGCAGGAGCATCCCGACGGCCTGCCGGCGGACCTCGATTCCGCGCTGACGCCGTGGAGCTATGCGGTGCGCGACACGCTCGAAATGAGCCGTTTCGGCTATGAATATGTGCGCGGCGGATGCCTGATGCCGGTCGGCCTGGCCAACCCGGTGGGGCGCTTTGTCTCGGCGCCGATCGCGGTGCCCGAAGCGACCAAGGGCTTCCGCTCGGCCGAGGTGCGACTGCATCGCGTGCCGCAACTGCCGCGCTCCTGCTTCATCCGCGTATTTCTCAACACGCCGGATGCCGATGCCACGACACCACTCAACCTGCCTGGATACGCGGGCTATGCCGCCGTGTTCGGCCATGGCGAATGTTATGGCGGACCCGGACATTGCGAGGTGCCGCCAACGGAAAACCGCAAGTTCGATTTGCGCGAGCGCAGCATGAACACGCCGCGCAACCACCGCATCGACGTGACGCGCGCGGCAAGACGCTTGATCGCGGCCGGCGCCACCAGCCTCACCGTCAGCCTGGTGGTGATCGGCGCTTCCTACGAGGAAGACCGCGAGCTGTTGCGGCTCGACGGGGTCTCGCTCAATTTTCTCGACTAACCCACGGCCGGCACTGGCACCAAGGGGAAATCAATATGGCCGACGCAACGATCTATCGCATTCATCCCGCTGTCGGCATTGCCCGCCTCGGTGACAGCCCCGATGCCTTTTGCATCGCGCCGGAAAAGCCGGCGCAGATGCCGATCGAATGCGACGTCAACGGCAACGCCGCTAAGGGCGATGCGCCGATCAAGCACTTCAAGGACGATAAGGGCCGCATCAAGCGTCAGGCGGCACGCTTCCAAATCTTCGTCTATAACGAGGCCAACCCTGACGGCGTCCCGCTTAAGATCGGCGACCATGTCGAGGGCGGTGGCAATCGCGGAAAGCTTGTCGACATCCAGTGGCGCGTTCAGCTCGCCAACAAGAAGGCGGCCTGGTTCACCTTCGACGGGCTGCGAGGGGAGGCCGGCTATCCCGATGGCGCGCCGCTGCGCAACGCCGGCATCACCGATCCGGTCGAACGGCAGAAGTTGATCATCGACGCGGGCCCGCAAACGGTCGACAGCACCTCGCGGCGCAAGGCAAGCTTCGGGCGCGATACCAACCTGGCCTATGCCGTCACCTTCCCGCCAACCGGGATGGCGCCCAACGCGATCGACACGCTGGGCGAGATGATCACGGACGACGACGGGCGGCTGCTGGTGCTTGGCGGGCATGGGAACAGCGGCTCGTTCCTCTCAGGCTTCGGCCATCCGCGCATCGAGACCTATGCCAACAGCGACGGCTGGTTCGACGACATTTCGGACGGGCCGGTGATGGCGCGGCTGATGATGATGGAAGAGCGCGTCCAGGCGCTGCGCTACATCGACGTCGAATATCCGGCCTGGGCGCTGGTCGGCTATCCCCGCTACGCGCCGGAAGTGCTCGACATGATCACGCTGGATGACGTGATCGAGGACATGTCGATCCGCGAATTCGCCTATCGCACCGACTTGTATGGCACCGCAGGAACTTTCAGCGCACCGCAGAAGATCGACCCCACCGATACGCCGGCCTTGCTACATTGGAAGGCCGGACCGGTGGAGTGGAACCCGGCCTACCGGCCGTGGTTCTGGCGCGACGTCTGGCCGATCATTTTCCGCGCCGACGAATTCTCGTACTTCGCCAACATACTCCAGCAATCGAATTTTCCCCACAACCAGTCGAGCCGGGGCACATTCGACCCCTACCGATTGTGCATTCCGCCGCGGGTTGCGCCCCGCGCGCTGGCGCAGAAGGAAGGGCGCGCAAGAGACGATCATGTCGGCGGGCGACTGCTTGAAGCTGCGGTCGAACCAAGCCTGATGCTGCTTGACGCCACGCATGCGCCGGGCGCTGCGAAGGATGCCGTGGTCGGCGAAGCCGGGGCCTCGCTTAAGGCGGCAGCAGCGGCTTTCACCGCCGCGGTCTGTCGGCCCGGCGAGGGCGAGGCAGCGCGGGCCTACGCCGCGCGCTGGCAAGCGGCTTTCGCTGAGAACGATGCCGTAGCCGACCCAGCCTATGAAGCCGCCCGCAACGCATTCGACGCGGCCGTCGGCGATGTGATCGAACACATTAGCGCCGCAGCCGCGCCGCCCAAGAAGCGGATGCTCACCCTCGCCCGATCCTCGTCGCGGCAAGAGCCCGCCGAACCCGATCGCACCACCGACCCGGACGAGCCGATCGAAGCCGCACTGCGCCGGCTTGCGTTTGAGTACCGCTCCGGCCAGTTGCTGGACCGCGCGCTTGCCGCGGCAACCAAAGACGCGACGACCGATCCGGGCCGCTCCGCGCGGCAATACCTGTTCGACCTCTTGCGCAAGCCCGGCGAGGAAAACCTATTTCGGCTCGAGGCCAATCCGGCGACGCGCACCTACCACCTACCGCTGATGCCGCTATTGGCCGGCGATAACCCGATCACCAACAAGACGGTGAGCAAGTTCCTGCGGCTAACCGACACGCAACTCTTCCTGCTCAGGCAATGGGCGGCGGGTATCTTCATCGACGAGGTGGATGCCGGCTTCGCACCGGCCATCGACCCGTGGCAGCCCTACAAGGACTGGAATGTGCCGGGCGGCCGCGGTCTGGACCAGGGCGTGCTCTCGAACGGTCTCGGCGGCGCCTTCTGCCCGGGCGGCGAGGTGACGTGGATCATTCGCAACCCTGCGATCTGGCGCGAGCCCTATCGCATCAAAGCCGACCCCGAATGGTATAGCTTCGCGCTGACCGCCGCGCAGGAGAATGCCAATCGCTGGGGCGCGGGCACCAGCGAGGAAGGCTACATCGCCTATGCCTCCGACCCGCTGTCGCAAGGCAGCGATTTCGATATCGGTCTGCAGCCCGGCGACCTGACCAAGCTCAGCGGCCTGCCCTGGCAGGCCGACTTCAACGAATGTTCCACCCAGACGATCGACGTTACCTATGAGGAGTGGAACGTGCGTTATCCCGATAGCGTAGGTGACACGTTGCTGGAGCGCGAGGGGCGGGTATGGGAGACGCTGTGGTGGCCTGCGCACCGGCCGATGCAAGTCTATTATCCGGTCGGCACCGACTTCCAGTTCCGCAATTGGGCACGCGGTATTCCGCAGACTGTGGCCGGCGACCTCAAGATGGTCACCGAGTGGTCGAAGCTCGGATTCATGATCCGAAATCCTGCCGGCGGTCTCGACCAACCCTCACCCGGTGTCAAATACATCTGCGTCGAAGATTCGGGAGAATGACGATGAGCAATCCCTTTGTCGGCAACTGGACCTATCGCAGCTTCCTCAACGATCCGGACATCAGCAAAGCGGCCAACGACCTGCTCTTCGGAGAAGGCACGCTGGCCATTTCCGAGAACTCGCAAACCGAGCTGTCGGGAACGATCGGCGGGCCAGGTTGGTCGCTCGATCTGCGTGGCGGCTTCGGCTACGGCTCGCCTATGCAAGTCCGGTTCCAGGGCAAGGGCGTGGTCGGCGGCGAAGAATGGATCTACGACTATATAGGCTGGCTCGTACCGGTCTGGCCGAACAGCACGGACCGGCTGGAGGTTCCGGCTATCGTTGGCTCTGTGGTGCGCACCATCCCGCATTCAGGCGACGGCGGCAGCACCAACCCGGCAGGAGTGGTGGCTTCCTTCTATGCCGTCCGAGCAAGCTGACTTTGTCGTGATCGGTGGCGGTCCTGCGGGTGCGGCGGCGGCGCTGACGTTGCGTCGGCACGCGCCCGCGCGGAGCGTGATGTTGCTGGAGGCAGGAAGGCATGATTGGCCAAAGCCGGGAGAGGTGCTGCCGGCAGTAGCGAATGGGCTGCTGCGTCAGCTTGGTGTCTGGACGCCGTTCGCCGAGGCCGG